>CAXAWD010000044.1:0-13589 GCA_963972325.1 uncultured Acidimicrobiaceae bacterium | reverse complement strand
GGCGAGCACCATCAGGTGCTGATCGTCACGCACCTGCCGCAGGTCGCGGCCCGTGCGACCCGCCAGCTCGTGGTCGCCAAGACGGTTCACGACGGCCGCACGTTCACCACGGTCGACGACGTCGGCGGCGAGGCCCGCGTGGCCGAGATCGCCCGGATGCTCGCCGGTTCCGAGACGAGCGCCGCGATCGAACACGCCAAGGATCTGCTGCGATGACGAAAAATCGGTGCGAGATGCACGCTCATCCGCGCGGAGCATCCAGTGCGCGAGATATGGTGATCTCCCGTCGTGCTCTCGCCCGATACAGCCGCTACTCGGGCGCATTCTGACGGAGGTCAACCACATGCCGAAGCACATTTTCGTGACCGGAGGCGTTGCGAGCTCCCTCGGAAAAGGTCTGACCGCCAGTTCGCTCGGCCGTCTGCTGAAGCTGCGTGGCCTCCGCGTCACACTGCAGAAGCTCGACCCGTACATCAACGTCGACCCGGGCACGATGAATCCGTACGAGCACGGCGAGGTGTTCGTCACCGACGACGGTGGTGAGACCGATCTCGACCTCGGGCACTACGAGCGCTTCATCGACGAGAACCTCCTGCGAGGCTCCAACGCCACCACCGGTTCGATCTACCAATCGGTGCTCGCCGCCGAACGACGGGGCGACTACCTCGGCAAGACCGTCCAGGTCATCCCGCACATCACCGACGAGATCAAGCGCCGTATCCACCAGGTCGCCACCGACGACGTCGACGTGGTGATCACCGAAGTGGGCGGCACGGTCGGCGACATCGAGATCCTGCCGTTTCTCGAGGCCATCCGGCAGTACCGCAAAGACGCCGGCCGCGACAACGTCTGCTACATCCACGTGACGTTGGTGCCGTTCATCGGGCCGTCGAGCGAGCAGAAGACCAAGCCAACGCAACACTCGGTGACCGAGCTGCGGAGCCGTGGTATCCAGCCCGACCTGATCGTGTGTCGCAGCGAGGCGCCGGTGCCCGAAGACCTCAAGCGCAAGATCTCCAACCTGTGCGACGTCAACGAGAACGCGGTCATCAACGCCGCCGACGCCCGCAACATCTACGAGCTGCCGCTGATCCTGCACGACGAGGGTCTCGACACCGTGGCGCTCGAGGTGCTCCGGATGGAGGGGCACGACATCGACCTCACGTACTGGCAGTAGCTCGTCGACCGGGTCGAGGCGTCCACGCGGCCGGTCAAGATCGGCCTGATCGGCAAGTACGTCGAACTGCCCGACGCATACCTCTCGGTCGTCGAGGCCCTCAAGCACGCCGGCTTCCACCACGGCGCCAAGGTCGAGATCGACTGGATCCAGGCCGAAGACGTCGAAGGGTTGCTCGCCTCCGACCGCCTGAGCCACCTCGACGGTATCGTGATCCCCGGTGGTTTCGGGTCGCGCGGTTTCGAGGGCAAGGTGGCCGCTGCCCAATACGCACGCGAAGAGGGCGTGCCGTGCCTCGGGCTCTGCCTCGGCATGCATGCCATGACCGCCGACTACGCCCGCAACGTGCTCGGGCTCGCCGGCGCCAACTCCAGCGAGATGGACCCGTCCACCCGCTACCCGGTGATCGACCTGATGCACGACCAGCGCGACGTGACCGACATGGGCGGCACGATGCGCCTCGGTGCGTACTACGCGGTGCTCGAGCCCGGCAGCAGGGTGGCAGAGGCCTACGGCGAGCCCGTCATCAGCGAGCGTCATCGCCACCGGTACGAGTTCAACCCGAAGTTCCGTTCTCAGTTCGAGGCATCCGGGTTCCGGTGCAGCGGCACGTCGCCCGACAAGCGTCTCGTCGAGTTCATCGAGTTGCCCGACCACCCGTTCTGGGTTGCCACGCAGGCGCACCCCGAGTTCAAGAGCAGGCCCGATCGCGCGCACCCGCTGTTCCGGGAGCTGATCGGCGCCGCGCTCGAACGTCACGACGCCACCCCGCCCGGGCTGCGGCGCATGTTGAACGAAGCCGCCGACGCAGCTGACGCCTCCGACGCGATCGACACGTCGGCCTGAGGCGACATGGCCGAGTTCCGCCACCTCGGTGACCGTGATGTCCACCAGGGGCACGTGTGGAAAGTCGTCCTCGCCGATTTCGAGTCGCCCGACGGCGTCCCGTTCCGGCGCGACATCGTTCGTTCGCCCGGTTCCGTCGGTGTCGTGCCGCTCGTGTTCGACGCCGAAGGACTTCCGTCGGTGGTGCTCGTCGAGCAGTACCGGCCGCCGTACGAGCGTGACGTGATCGAGATCCCGGCCGGCATGCGCGATGTGACCGGCGAGCCTCCCGAACAAACCGGCCGCCGCGAGCTCATCGAAGAAGCCGGCCTGCGGGCTGGTCGGATGGCGCATCTGGTCGACATGCTGCCGTCGCCCGGGATGACCGACTCGGTCTGCTCGATCTTCCTGGCGACCGACTGCACCCCGGCCGAAACCGACCGTCAGGGCCCCGAGGAAGAGGCGATGCGGCTGCTCCACCTGCCGCTCGCCGACGCCCTCGACATGATCGATCGGGGTGAGATCAGCGACGCCAAGACGGTCGTCGGCCTCCTGGCCACCGACCGGCGGCTCCGCGCATGAGTGCCGACGAACTCCCGCTCGAGGCGGAGGAGTTCCTCGTCTGGATGTCGGCCGAGCGGGGTCGTGCCCGCAACACGGTGCAGGCGTACCGTCGCGACCTGCTCCACTACCAGCGTTGGCTGCACGGCCGAGGGTTGACGCCGCTGTCGGTGGCGCATGCCGACCTCACCGACTTCGTCGCCGAACGCCGTGCCACCGACGCGGCCACGTCGTCGATCGCCCGGCAGATCGCGGCGGTCCGAATGCTGCACCGCTACCTGGCGGTCGAGCAGTACCGCAGCGACGACCCGTCGGCTCGGCTCGACGGTGTGCGGGTGCCGTCCGGCATCCCCAAGCCGCTCAGCGAGGCGCAGGTCACCAGCCTGCTCGACGCCGTGATCGGCAACGAACCGGTGCACCGGCGCGATCGGGCGTTGCTCGAGTTGGCGTACGCCACCGGTGCGCGGGTGTCCGAGCTCGTGGGCTTGTCCGTCGGCGACATCGACTTCGACGACTCGCTCGTCCGCGTCTTCGGCAAGGGCAGCAAGGAGCGGATCGTGCCGTTCGGATCGGCCGCGGCCGCGGCGCTCGACGAATGGTTCGGTCCGTCGGGACGGGTTCGGATGGTGCCCGACCGGTGGAAGCGCCGAGGCGATCTTCCTGAACCAGCGCGGTGGTCGCCTCAGCCGTCAGGGTGTGTGGCTCGTCATCAAGAAGTACGGCGAGCGGGCGGGCATCACCGATCATCTGTCACCTCACGTGCTGCGCCATTCGTGCGCCACGCACCTGCTCGATCACGGAGCCGATCTCCGTATCGTGCAGGAGATGCTCGGCCACGCCTCGATCTCCACCACCCAGATCTACACCCGCGTCAGCCAGGACAGACTGTGGGAGGTGTACCGCACCGCCCATCCTCGTGCGGTCCGGCGGGGAGCGGCATGAGCAAGCCCCGCCATCTCCTGACGCAACCACACCATCTGGCGCTCAGGTTCGTGACGTCGCTGTCGAATCGCCCGCCCGACGTCACCGACGAGGTGTGGGCCGAATCGCAGCTGCTCGACGGTGAGGTTCGCCTGTGGCGTCGCATGTCCAATCAGGATCGGCGGCACTCCGCCAAGGTCGCCCGCCGATTCGTCGCCGAGCGCCCCGATGCGACGCGGGCCGAGGTCGCCGGCGCGCTGTTGCACGACGTCGGCAAGGTCGAGTGCGGGCTGGGTACCTGGGGCCGGGTGGTCGCGTCGGTCGTGGGCCCTCGCACCGAACGATTCCGGCGCTATCACGACCACGAACACATCGGTTCGGTGCTGGCCGAGGCGGCGGGCAGCGAGCCGGTGACGGTAGCGCTGATCGACGAGCGCGGCCCGGCCTACGACACGCTGCAGCGGTGCGATCGCGCCTGATCGCGTCGGCTCCCGCCGGCGGTCACGGCGCGAGCACCGTGGCGGTCCGTCGATCGTTGACGAACGCCCTGAGGGTCATCCAGACCAGCAATCCGCCCCAGATGCCGGCGATGCCGAGGCTCGGGACGATCAGGATCAGCACGGCGATCGGAGCGACAGCGGCGAGGTACGCGAACGCCGCCCGGCCGAGGAACCGGTAGTCGCCGGCGCCGATCAGCACCCCGTCGTGGGCGAACGCGATTGCCGCCGGGAGGACGATGAGGGACAGCAGCCAGAGCGCCCCGGTCGCCCGGTCGATCACCGCTCCGTCGTCGCTGAACAGGTGGGGGACGATCGGTGCGAGGGCAGCGAGGACGGCCGCCAGCCCGACGCCGGTCCACAGGCTGAGTCGGGCCGACCGTTTGGCCACATGGGCAGCGGTGGCCACGTCGTCCTTGCCGAGTTCCTCGGCCACGATCGTCTGGGCGGGTACCGCCAACGCATCGAGCACGAGGGCCAGGAAGATCAACATGCTGTTGACGATCTGATGGGCTGCGAGCGTCGGCTTGTCGATCCGGGCCGCGATCGCGGTGGAGCCGCCGAACACGGCGAGCATCGAACCGACCCGGAGCAGCAGGTACTTGCCGGCCGACATCAGCGGTCGCATCCCGTCGAGGCTCGGTGCGCGGACGGTGGCCCGTGCGAGTTGCGGCCGGAGAATCGCCAGGAAGACGAGGCCGGCCCCGACCTGGGCGATCACGGTGGACAGCGCCGATCCGGCGACGCCCATGTCGAGCACGAACACGAACACCAACTCGATGAGGAGGTTGGCGACGTTGGCGCCGAGCAGCACCCACAGCGGCGTCGTGTAGTTGGAGGCACCGCGTAGCACACCCTGCGATGCGAGGGTGACGAGGAAGAACGGCACCCCGATCGCGCTGAGGGAGAGGTAGGTCTCGGCGTGTTCGAGCACGTCACCGGTCGCTCCGAACAGCCGCGCGATCGGTCGGGCACCGACGAACAGCAGGGGAGCGGCCGGCAGGCCGAACATCAACGACAGCCACATCGCCTGGACGCCGACGTTCGCCGCCGCAGCGTCGTCGCCCGCACCGAGTCGGCGAGCCACCCGCTCGGTGGTGCCGTACGTGAGGAAGTTGGCGCCGGCGAACACGAACGACAACACGGTCGCGGCGATCGCCAACCCGGCCAACTGGTCGGTGCCGAGCCGGCCCACGATCGCGGTGTCGACGAGGATGTACACCGGCTCGACAGCGAGCGAACCCAGTGCCGGCAAGGCCAGCGCGAGGATCCGCCGGTCGATCGAGGAGAGGCGGGGCACGGCCGAACACCCTACGCGGGAATGCGCCCCGAGCGACCCTCCGAACCGGCTCACGACCGAACTAGTTTCGGCGCATGGTCGCCAGTACCCATGCCGCCGTCGCCGACGATCGCAATGCCGCCGTCGAGATCTACATCAACGGCGAGTTCTTCCCCCGTTCGGAGGCGAAGATCTCGGTGTTCGACAGCGGGTTCCTCGTCGGCGACGGCATCTGGGAGGGCATCCGGCTCCACCACGGACAGTTCGCGTTCCTCGACCGCCACCTCGATCGGCTGTTCGCCGGTGCCCGGGCGATCGATCTCGACATCGGGACGCGCGACGACGTCGAGCGGGCATTGCGGGCGACGGTCGAGCGCAACGGTATGGTCGACGACGTCCACGTGCGCCTGATGATCACCCGCGGCGACAAGAAGACGCCGTCGCAGCACCCGTCCAACGTGATCGGTGGCCCCAACACGGTGATCATCGCGGAGCACAAGCGCGCCGACCCCGACGTGGCGCGTGCCGGCATCACGCTGTTCACGGCCACCGTGCGTCGGCCGCCGCCCGACACGCTCGATCAGCGACTGAACTGTCACTCGAAGCTGCATGAGGTCATCGCGCTCATCCAGGCGACGAACGCCGGGGCCGACGAGGCGCTGATGCTCGACCCGACCGGGGCCGTGGCGACCTGCAACGCCACGAACTTCTTCATTGTGCGCGGAGGCGAACTCTGGACCTCGACCGGGCACTACAACCTGCACGGCATCACCCGAGCGGTCGTGCTCGAGGTCGCGCGGGCGGCCGGCATCGCGACCCACGAAGCGCCGTTCTCGCTGACCGACGTGTACGCCGCCGACGAGGCGTTCGTGACCGGCACGTTCGGTGCGTTGACGCCGGTCCGCGAGATCGACGGTCGTCGTATCGCCGACGCAATGGGCCCGGTGACGAGCCGGCTCGGCGAGCTGTACCGCGACGCGCTCGCGGCCGACGTGGCGGCCCGCTCGTGACGTTACGGATCAACATGTGGTCGAGCCCGCGGAACCTGTCGACCGCGCTCATGTACTCGTGGCGGCAGCGGGCCGACACCACGGTCGTCGACGAACCGCTCTACGCGCACTACCTGAGCGTGACCGGTCGGGAGCATCCCGGTCGCGACGACGTGCTCGCCGCGCAGGACACCGACGGCGACGCAGTGGTCCGCGCAGTGGTGTCGGGGGAGTACCCGACGCCGGTCGTGTTCTTCAAGCAGATGGCCAAGCATCTCGTCGACCTCGACCGAGCCTTCCTGCCGGCGTGTCGCAACGTGCTGCTCACCCGTGACCCACACGACATGCTCACCTCGCTCCAGGTGCAGTTGCCCGACGCGACGCTCGCCGACACCGGCTTCCCCGAGATGGTCGAGATCCTCGAGGTGCTGCTCGCGGCGGGGGAGCGGCCGATCGTGATCGACTCGGCGCTCCTGCTGCGCGACCCGCGTGCGGTGCTGACCGAGCTGTGTGACGAGGTCGGTCTGGCGTTCGACGAGGCGATGCTCACCTGGCCCGCCGGGCCCAAGCCCGAAGACGGCGTGTGGGCGCGCCACTGGTACGAGAGCGTGCACCGTTCGACCGGATGGCAGCCGTTCCGACCGAAGGACGTCGAACTCGCCCCGCAGGTGGTCGCCGCGTACGAGGCGTCGTTGCCGCTCTACGAGCGGTTGTTGCCGTACCGCATCGGGTGACGGGGTGACGGCCGGATCAGGCGGGGACGAGGCCGATCGCGTCGTACGCCCGCTTCAGCGTGGCCGACGCCACCGTGCGGGCCTTGCCGGAGCCGATCTGGAGCAGCCGGGTCAGCTCGGCCCGATCGTCGATCAACTCGCGGTAGCGGGCCTGGATCGGTTCGAGCATGGCGACGACCGCTTCACCGGTATCGACCTTGAGCGTCCCGTACTGGGTGTACCCATCGGCTGCAGCCTGCGGGGTGGTGCCGGTGGCGGCCGCCAGGATGTCCAACAGGCTGCTCACGCCGGGCTTGGCGGCGACGTCGTAGCGAACCTCGGACTCCGAGTCGGTGACCGCCCGCTTGAACTTCTTCATGATCACGGCCGGATCGTCCGTCATCATCACGCAGCCGTTGACGGTGTCGGCCGACTTCGACATCTTCGAGGTGGGGTCCTGCAGGTCCATCACACGGGCACCCGCGGCCGGTGTGACCGCCTCGGGGATCACGAACGTGTCGCCGAAGCGGTGGTTGAAACGGATCGCGATGTCGCGGGTGATCTCGATGTGCTGACGCTGGTCCTCGCCGACCGGCACGGCTTCCGAGTCGTACAACACGATGTCGGCCGCCTGCAGCGCCGGGTACGTGAACAGCCCGGCCGACACGAACAGATGCTCGCGCTTGCTGGACTTGTCCTTGAACTGTGTCATGCGGCTGAGTTCGCCGAACGAGGCCGTGCACTCCATCACCCAAGCGAGTTGGGAGTGTTCGGCGACGTGGCTCTGGACGAACACCGTGGCGACATCGGGGTCGAGGCCGATCGCGAACAGCATCGCGGCCAGGTCGAGCGTGGCATGGCCGAGCACGTCGGGTTCCTCGGTGATCGTGAGGGCGTGGAGGTCGACGATGCCGTGGAACACGTCGTTCTCGTGCTGCCCGGCGACCCAGTTCCGGAGGGCCCCCAGGTAGTTGCCGAGATGGACGGCACCGGTCGGTTGGATACAGGAGAGCACGCGTGTCACGGGCTCGCAGGCTAGCGGTGGGAGCGGACGGCGACGGGAGCGGTTTCGCCCCGAGAGCGTTCGCGATCGACCCCACGGGATGCGATAACAACGTTCCGTGAGCATCTGCGCGCAATCCATGACATCGGCCGAACACACTTTGGAACAAATTTTCCGAACGGTGTCCCCCGGCGATGTACGGTGCTCCGGTGCGGCGCCCGTGGGTGGAAGCGTCGCCGACACATCGGGCAGGAGCCCCGGCGGGGCAGATGGAGTGAGACCATGAAGCGATTGGTAGCGGTGGCCGCAGCAGTGGCCGTGACGTTCGGGAGCGCGGGGGTGGGTTCGGCCCGCCAGGACGTGGCCGAACCACAGGACGAACTCACACTGACCGGGTCCGACGACGTTCGAGTCGTCACCCCCGACCGCATCAAGGGGGAGACCGAGGGATACTGGATCGTCACGCTCGACGATGCGCCGCTCGCCACCTACACCGGCGGTGTCGCTGGTCTCGACGCCACGAGCCCGCTGGCCACCGGCGCACCGCAGATCGACGTGGACGCCGCCGATTCGGTCGACTACGTGTCCTACCTCGACGCGAAGCAGGACGAGGCGATCGCCGCGATCAGCGAGCGGCTCGGCCGCTCGATCGACGTGAAGTTCCGCTTCACCAACGCCACCAACGGCATCAGCGTCTGGCTGACCCCGGAGGAGGCCAGCCAGGTGCTCCGTCTGCCGGGCGTCGCCGACATCGAGAAGAACCGCGTGACCAAGCTCACCACCGACCTGGGGCCGGTCTTCATCGGCGCCGACCACATCTGGGACGGGTCGGCCACCGGCGTCGGCACCCAGGGTGAGGGCATCGTGGTCGGCATCATCGACTCGGGCATCAACCCCGAGAACCCGTCGTTCGCGGCGACCGGCGAGGATGGGTACACCCACGTCAACCCGTTCGGTGACGGCAACTACGGCGGTGCCTGTGACCCGGGCAACGTCGAGCAGTACCAGCCGGCATTCGCCTGCAACGCCAAGCTCATCGCGGCCTACGACTTCTTCGCCGACGACGACGCCTCGGGCATCAACAGCCTCGACCACGACGGCCACGGCTCGCACACCGCCTCCACCTCGGCCGGCAACGTCTTGTTGGACGCCGGCCCCAACGGGGAGACCATCTCCGGCGTCGCCCCGCACGCCAACATCATCAGCTACCGCACCTGCGGTGACGACGCCCTCAGCCTGGGCTACTGCACCTCCACCGGCGCGGTCGCCGCGGTCGACCAGGCGATCGCCGACGGTGTCGACGTGCTCAACTACTCGATCGGCTCCGAGACCCCGTCCGACCCGTGGACCAGCGCCGACGACCTCGCGTTCCTGGCTGCTCGTGCGACCGGCATCTTCGTCGCTCACTCCGCCGGCAACGAGGGCCCGGGCGTCGGCACGGTCGGCTCGCCCGCCGCTCCCTGGGTCGCCCAGGTGGCAGCGATGTCGCACGACCGTCCGTCGCTCAACATGCTGACCGCGATGACCGGTGGCAGCACCGCTGCCCCGGCCGACATGTTCGGCCGGTCCGGCACCACGACCGACTACACCGCCAACGTCGTGTACGCCGGCGACCTGCCGCAGTACCTGCTCGACGCCGGCGCCGTGAACAACGCACTGTGCGCCGTCGGCGACCCCGACGACGGCGTCAGCGAGTCGCCGTGGGCACCCGGCACGTTCAGCGGCGAGATCGTCGTGTGCGATCGTGGCACCTTCGCCCGTGTCGAGAAGAGCGAGAACGTCGCGTCCGCCGGCGCCGGCGGCTTCATCCACGCCGACTCCGGCGGCGGCGAGGTCGCCGACTTCCACGTGATCCCCGGCATCCACATCGACCAGGCCGAGGGCCAGCTGGTCAAGGACTGGGTCACCGGCTGGGACGAGACCGGCGGCGACCCGCAGCCGACCGCCACGATCACCGCGGCGGTGTCCGATCCCGACGCCACGGCGAGCTTCAGCTCACGGGGCCCGAATGCCTCGACCGGCGGCGACACGCTGATGCCGACGATCGGTGCCCCCGGCGTCGCCATCTGGGCGGCCCACGGCAAGTACGGCGAGACGGCCTACACGTACCTGAGCGGTACGTCGATGGCGAGCCCGCACGTCGCCGGTGCCGCAGCGCTGATGACGGCACTGCATCCTGACTGGACGCCCGCCGAGATCCAGTCGGCGCTCGAGACCACAGCGACCACCGAGAACCTCCACAAGGAGGACGGTGTGACGCCCGCCGACGTGTTCGACGTCGGCTCCGGACGGGTGCAGGTCGACGTGGCCGCCGACGCCGGCCTCGTGCTCGACGAAGCCTCGGAGGACTACACCGACGCCGATCCCGGCGTCGGTGGCGACCCGACCACGATCAACAACGCCCACCTCGCCAGCGGTGCGTGTCTGCTGCAGTGCTCGTTCGTCAGGACGGTCACCAGCACCGCATCGACCACCGTCTCGTGGAACGTCACGTCCGACTTCCCCGGCCCGGTGACGGTCACCCCGGCGAACTTCACGATCGCCCCGGGTGCGACCCAGGACATCCAGTTCGATGTCGACGTCTCCTCGATGGCGACCGGGGCGTACGTGTTCGGTGAGATCCAGCTCACGCCCGACGACGGCTCCGTTCCGGCGGCGCACTTCCCGATGGCGATCCAGCCGAAGACCGGCGACGTGCCGGGGCAGATCGACCTCGTGACCCGTCGCGACGCCGGATCCGACCTCGTTCGCGGGCTCACCGCGATCGAGATCAGCGACTTCGTCTCCAGCGTCGACGGCCTCGTGCCGGCAACGCTCCGCACCGAGGAACTGCCGCAGGACCCGACCAACGACGATCCGTTCAACGACGCCGACGGCACGTTCGTGTCGTTGGTCGACGTCGGCCCGGGCGCCACCCACGCCGTGTTCGAAGTCATCGCGTCGGAAGCACCCGACGTCGATCTGTTCGTCGGGCAGGACCTCAACGGCGACGGCCTGGCGACGGTGGACGAACTCGTGGCGCAGTCCGCATCGGGCACCGCGCTCGAGAAGGTCACCCTCGACAGCCCGCCCGCCGGCACGTACTGGGCGATCGTCCAGAACTGGCAGGAGTCGGGAGCGAGTCCCGACTCGATCACGCTGGCGACCGCCGTCCTCGACGGCTCCGATGCCGGCAACGCCCGTGTCGAAGGCCCGGCCACGCAGGCGCAGCTCGAACCGTTCGATCTGCGGGTCTTCTGGGACCTCGACTCGCCCGCCGACGGCGCCCGCTACTACGGCTGGGCGACGCTCGGCACCGATAGTGGCAATCCGTCGAACATCGGGTCGATCCCGATCACGATCACGAAACTCGCCGACGACGTCACGAAGAGCGCATCGGTCACCGAGGCCGAGCGGGGCGAGGTGGTCGACTACGAGATCACGATCGCCAGCAACGTCCTGAGCGAAGACCTCGCCTACACCGTGACCGACACCGTTCCCGACGGCATGACGTTGGTCGACGGCTCGGCGACGGCATCGTCCGGTTCGCTCACGGTCGCCGACGGCGTGCTGACGTGGACGGGTGTGATGCCGACCGCGTTCGGCACGGAAGGCTCGTACACGGCATTCACCAACATCGACCAGCCCGACGTCTGTCAGCTGCCGATCTCCGGCGGCTACCTCGACCTCCTCGCCGAGGCCGGGATCGCACCGTTGGCAGGCGTGGAGGGTGACGGCGTCGTGTTCAACGCCTTCTCGACGACGGCTCCGCCGACCGAGTTCTACGACGACGCCACTGCCGGTATCAACTTCACCGATGACGGCTTCGCCTTCTTCGACAGCACGCCGGGGCCGTTCGCCTTCGCCCCGACACCGATCGGTCTGCCGCACTGGGCGACCGGTGCGCTGGAAGAACCGAACGACATGATGGCGCCCTTCTGGACCGACATGGAGATCTTCGCCGATCCCGCTGCCGGTCGTGGTGTGTCGCTCGCGTCGCTCGGCGACCCGGTCGTTGCCACGGTGATCGAGTTCGACGACCTCGAACCGTACGACCCGAGCGCCGATCCGGTGCCGGGCGCACCGACGGTCGACTTCGAGATCTTCAACTGGCACTCGATCGACGACAGCCCCGGCGCCTGGGAGTTCGCGTTCGCCTACGACAACCTCGACCTCGGTTTCCCGGCGACCGAACTGCTCTACGACCTGGTCGTCGGAGTCGAGAACGAGACCGGAGACGCCGGCACCGAAATCTTCGCCGGCCTCTTCGGTGACGACATCCCGCTGAGCGACGGCCTGGTGATCTGCTTCGATTACGTGTCGCCGCAGTTCCCGCCGGTCACGATCACGTACCAGGCCACCGTCGACGCCGACTATGCCGGCGGCGATCTGGTCAACGAGGTCGTCTCCACCGTCGACAACCCGGGCTCGGCAGCCGAAACGGCGTCCGCGGTCGTGTCGGTGGCCGAGTTGACCATCCGTGAGCGGATCCAAGAGGTTCGTGATGCGATCGCCGGGTACGACGGCGACAGCCGGACGGTCGACCGGTACCTCGGCAAGGCGGTCCGGGAGCTCGACGATGCGCTGAAGGACCGGAACTGGGACGACGACGACACGCTCGACCGCCGTCGCGGCGCCGGGGTGTTCGTCGACCTGGCGCTCGCCGCCAACTACGTCGAACGTGCCGATCAGAAGACCGGCGATGACCTGAGCGCCTGGGCTGCCGAGATCGTCGACGTGGCCCGCACGCTGGCCGCCGAAGCGATCGACGACAACGGGTCGTCCTGGTTGGCGAACTACTGGTTCTTCCGGGCCGAACGGGCGAGTTCGTCGTTCACGGCGATTCTCCGGTACGGGTTGGCCTGGCAGTTCGCCGGCAGTTCCTCGTGGTTCGGCTTCGGGTCGTCGTCGAGTCGGGTGCCCTCGTAGTCGGCGGGAACCGCAGCGCACCGGCCGGAGTCAGATGGGTATGACGAACGTGCACCATCGACTCCGGTCGGCGCTCGCGGTCGCGGCGTTGGCCACCGCAGCCGTCGCGTGCGGCGGCGACGAGGTGGCCGACCCACCCGCTGCCGAGACGACCACCACCGTGCCCGACGAGACCGTGCCGGAGGAAACCGTGCCCGACGACACCGTGCCCGACGACACCCTGCCGGAGGAAACCGTGCCCGACGACACCGTGCCCGACGAGACCGTTCCCGACGACACCGTGGTGCCGTCCGGTCCGAACACCGACGGCTGGCCGATCGACTCGGCATTGATCGACGCGGCCGTCGACGACCTCGTGGCGACCGTCGGCGTCGCCCCGGGTGCGGTCGAGGTGGTCCTGGCCGAGCCGGTCACCTGGCGCAACGGAGCGCTCGGTTGCCCGGTACCGGGTCGCGACTACACGCAGGCGCTGGTCGACGGTTACCGCATCGAACTCACCGCCGACGGCGACACGTACTGGTACCACGGCGGTGGCGACAACGACCCGTTCCGGTGCGACGATCCGCAGGATCCGGCACCCGAAGGTTCAGGCGACCGGTAGCCGGTCGCTGCTCGCTCGTCTCGCCCTCGGTCAGGCCGGCGACCATCCGGCCACGTCGAGCGGCAGGCCCAGGCCGGCACGGCGCGGGCGCCGCAGGAACAGTCGGGCGAGCACG
>CAXAWD010000043.1:0-13845 GCA_963972325.1 uncultured Acidimicrobiaceae bacterium | reverse complement strand
CACGTCGCAACACGGGGCGAGCCGGGTCGGGGCCGCCGCTGCGGACGTGCCCGTTCGCCTCGCGGCCGTCGGTGTACGCACCGCCGAGGTGCTCGGTCGTCTCGCAGGGCGCCCGGCCGATGTGGTGCCCGACCGTCAGACCGCGGTGGGGCTGACCGAGGCCCTGCGCGGGCACCCTGATCGCGGCGGGCGGGCGCTCGTGGCACAGGCCGATCGTGCCCATCCGACGATGGTCGACGGGTTGATCGAGCTCGGTTTCGAGGTCGAGGTCGTCACGGCCTATCACACGGTGGCCCGGACTCCGACGTGGCGCGAGCGGCGAGCGGCGCTCACGGCCGACGCGGTCGCCTTCGCGAGCGGTTCGGCGGCCGACGCGTGGGTCGACTCGATCGGTGTCGAGACGCCTCCGGTCGTGGCGGCGATCGGTCCCACCACCGCCGCTGTCGCCGGCGCCCGGGGGCTCGAGGTCACCCACGAGGCGACCGAGCACGACGTCGACGGCCTCGTGGCGGTCATCGTCGCTGCGTTGTCTTCCCCGTCGTAGAATCTCGGCGAGCCCGACGAACCCTGACATGGCACGACTCTTCCCGACACGGCGACACCGTGCCGCCACGATCTCTGCGGCGGCCATCCTGCTGACTGCCACGGTGCCCGTCGCGACGGTCGGCGCCCAGGGTCTGGTCCGGCAGGCTGCGATGAACGTCGGTGACGCCACCGAGCCGTCGATCAGCGAAGACGGCCGATGGGTCGTGTTCAGCGGTCGCGACGGCGATCGCGCCACCGTCTTCCGCACCGATCTCGAAACCGACACCACCACCGAACTGTCGCCGGTTCCGCCCGCCGTGCGCAGCGGCGACACGATCCATCCCCGTCTGTCGCCGGACGGCTGCGTCGTGATCGCGATCACCGAGATCCCGTTCGACCTGTTCCGCGACGACGATCGCGACGACCGCTGGGACGTGTACCGCCTGCTGGTGCCCGAGTGCGGCGGACGACCCAACTCGTGGGAGCTGGTCTCGCTGTCGAGCCGCACCGGCACCGCGATCGACGGCGTGTTCACCGACTCGGCACCGGCGCTGAACGGGTCGGGTTCGCAGATCGCCTACGTGCATCAGGCGGCCGGGGCGACCGACGGGGTCGGCACCATCACCATCGTCGACGTCACGGTTCCCACCAACACGCCCGGCCGCGAATCGACGGTGGCCGGCGTTCCCGCCGAAGCGCCCAACCGGGCATACCTCTACTCCGGGTTCCGTCAACCGGTCCTCTCGCAGAACGGCCGGCACCTGGCGTTCGTCGCCGATGCGACCGCATCCGAACTGTTGCCCGGCTGGGCCGAGGGCCCCGAGCCCGGGGGTCCCGCGACTTCGCAGGTGTACGTGTGGGACCGCTTGGCGGACGATCAACGTCGGGCCGTGCACCTCGTGTCAGGGCGCAACGGCACCCCCAGTGCGGCCGGCGCCGAGACGCCGGTGATGTCGGAGGACGGACGTGTCATCGTGTTCACGTCGAGCGACCGCACGTTGGTCACCGCAGCTCTCCCGGCCTGCATCCCCGACTGCCCCAGCCAGATCTACCGGTACGACCGTGACACCGACGGCAACGGGATCTTCGACGAGCCACCACGTGGCGACCCACTGGCGATCGTGTCGGCGATCGATGCCGGTGTCGTCGACGTGGGTGTGCCCCGCGCCGGTGACGCGTCGTCGTGGGCCCCGGCGGTGAATGCCGACGGCAGCCAGGTGGCGTTCGTCACCGACTCCACGAACCTCCTGCCAAGCCGACGTGCCGGCGGCGGAGGTGAGCGCGACGGCGACCTGATCGTCGCCGAGTTCGAGCTCGGCCAGCTCCGCCGCGTGCTCGACGGTGCCGACGCGGCGGCCGTGCCGGGAGCGCACGGGAATCCGGCGCTCTCCAAGACCGGTGAGGTCATCGTGTTCGAGACGACGACCGGAGCCTCCGTGGAGGGGATGCGTCGGGTGACCACCGGTGGCACGCGCGAGATCGTGGCGGTGTCGGCGACCCCGCAGCTGTCGCTCGCGTCGCTCGACTTCGGCACCGTGCTGCTCGGCTTCGAGAGCACCGAGCTGTACGTCCGGGTGCTGAACTCCGGCCCGGCCGCGTTCGAGCCCACCGACGTGACCGTGTCGTCCAACTTCAAGATCACCGGCGGCACCTGCGTCCGCGGTGTGCTGGTCGCCGCCGGTACGTCCTGCTCGGTCAACCTCACGTTCAACCCGACGGCCACCCGCGGCTACGAGGGCACCCTCACGGTCAGCGGCGACGGTGCCGACGCACCGTCGGTGTCGGCCGTCGTGCGTGGAGGGGCCGGGGAACCGACGCTGCTCGCCGATCCGGGCGGCGTCGACCTCGAACCGGCCGTCGTCGGCGACGTCGGTGGCCGTGTGGCGGTCGACATCGACAACATCGGTTTCGCGCCGACATCGGTCGCGGACATCCGGCTCGGCGGCACCCACCCGGACGACTTCGCAGTGCTCGAGCAGAGTTGCACGAACAGAGCGCTCAATCCCGACGCCAGCTGCACGATCGAGGTCGAGTTCCGTCCCCGCGGCGTCGGCTACCGCAGCGCACTCCTGCTCGTCTCCTCTCCCACCGGCCAATACACGGCCGCCGTGCTCGGCGGTTTCGCGCGCTACGAGCCGACGTTCGAGACCACCGCGCCGACGACCGACGATCCCGCCCGCCCGGGGCGACCGCTCGGCCTCGGCGGGTCGGGGTTCCCGCCCGAGACCGCGGTCGCGATCGGGTTCGACGACGGCAGCCCGCCGTTCGCCACCGTCGAGACCAACGAAGGCGGCGGGTTCCTGGCGATCGTGACGCTCCCGTCGCGGTTGCGGATCGGCGAGCGCCGGCTCGTCGCCACGGCGAAGGACGGCGCGGTCGCGAACGTGACGATCGACGTGCTCGGCAGCGTGTCGCGGCTCAACCCGGCCGTTCCCGGCTACGGGTTCTGATCACTCGTCGATCGAGAGCAGTCGGCCGCCGATGAGCACGGCGATCTCACACCCGGTGCCCGAGGTCTTGCCCGCCGCGAGGCAGTCGACGGCGAGCACGACGTTGTCGTTGGGCGCGAACGGGATCGGCGTGACCCTCGGCTGGAACTCGTTGGCCGAGTTCATGGCACCCAGGTCGATCTCGTAGAGCACGTCGCCGTTGCGGAGCAGTTGGGCGGTGCCGATGTCGCCGTTGGTGTTCTGGAACACCACGTCGGTCAGTTCGAACCGTGCATCGGGCGGCACCGACATCGATTCGCTGCGGTCCTGGTTGATGCCGACGTCGACGGAGATGCGCCACGAGACCGGTTCGCCGGCCTCGGCGGCGGTGACGACGTCGGGAGCGGTCTCGACGACGACGTCGGGCTGGGCGGTAGCCGCATCGGCGGCGACCGTGGTGGGCGGCTCGATGCCGATCTCGTCGATCCGGTCGTCGACGGCGTCGGCGGCGGCATCCTCGATCGTCGGCTCGATCACCCCGGTCCACAACGCGACGGCCAGAACGATCGCGGCGGCCGCCGCGAGCACCCGCACGACCGTTCCCGCCGGGACCGTGGGCGGCTGGATGAGCGTGGCGCGCCCCGTGGCCGGCGCATGATCTTGTTCGGTGGCCTCGACCTCGAAGTCGAGTTGTCGTTCGGCGCGGCGGAAGAACCCGCGTTGGGCCGTCAGCTTGAGTCGTACGAGGCTGGCCGACCCGGGTGCCACCCCGACCGCGGGCGGGTCGAACGAGCCGTCGACCCGATGGCTCGCGTCGATCAGGTGCAGACGACAGCTCGCGAGGTTGTTGCCGTGGTTCTCCACCATGAACTCGAACGTCGCCCGCCGTCGGCCACGCTGCACCGGCTGGAGCGCCGTGACGCGCCGGTCGTCGAACGGGGTGACCGTGGCGATGGTCTCGGCGATGACCGCCTCGTCCGGGTCGCCCTGCGGGATGACGCGGATCGCCACCGCGGTGGGCCCGGCGGAGGTGGTGTGGATCGCCGGTGGCCGGATGACGACCTCGACGACGTCACGCGAGCCGCCGAACAGGGTGATGTTGGGGCGGGTCACCGTGGTCCACGCTGCCGTCAGGCCGGCCGGGATGACGGTGTAGGACTCGGTGTGGTCGCCGACGTTCTCGACGGCGAGGGACAGCGCCGTGGACTCACCCGGGTGTACCGAGATCTCATCCTGTGCGAACCACGCCTGTACGGACACGTCCGCGAACCTACCGCTCTCGTCGGTCCTGGTTCGGCCACCACCGTGGTGGGCCTGTGTGTGCGGGGAGCGCGATGCGTACCATGCGTTGCATGGCCAGCACCAGCGCCGACTTCCCATCGCACCGGCCGCGCCGTCTGCGCACCACGCCGGCGATGCGTGACCTGGTCGCGGAGACCGACGTCGCCGTCACCGATTTGATCGCCCCGTTGTTCGTCCGTGAGGGCATCGACGAGCGCATCGAGATCAGCTCGTTGCCGGGGGTGTTCCAGGAGACGCGTGACAGCCTGCGCCGCGAAGTGGTCGGCCTGGCCGAACTCGGGGTGAAGGCCGTGATGCTGTTCGGGGTGCCCGCGTCGAAAGACGCGACCGGGTCGGGTGCCTCCGACCCGGAGGGCATCGTCCAACTCGCGCTCGCCGACCTGCGGGCCGAGGTCGGCGACGACGTGGTGTTGATCGCCGATCTGTGCGTCGACGAGTACACGAGCCACGGCCACTGCGGCATCGTTCGCCCCGACGGCACCGTCGACAACGACGCCACGCTCGAGCTGTACGCGGCCGCTGCGGTCGCCCAGGCCACCGCCGGCGCGCACGTGGTGGCACCGAGCGGCATGATGGACGGACAGGTGGGGGTGATCCGCTCGGCGCTCGACGGGCACGGCTCGTCCGACGTGTCGATCCTCGCCTACTCCGCCAAGTACGCGAGCGGCCTCTACGGCCCCTTCCGCGACGCCGTCGACGTCACGATCGAAGGCGGCGGCGATCGCAAGGGATATCAGCAGGACTTCCGCAATGCCCGTGAGGCGCTGGTCGAGGTGCGTGCCGACCTGGCCCAGGGCGCCGACATGGTGATGGTGAAGCCCGCGCTCTCGTACCTCGACGTGATCCACGAGATCCGCCCGCTCGTCGACGTGCCGCTCGCGGCCTACCACGTCAGTGGCGAGTACTCGATGATCAAGGCGGCCGCTGCGAACGGCTGGATCGACCACGACGTGGTCGCGCTCGAGCAGCTCACCGCGATCAAGCGGGCCGGCGCCGACATCATCCTGACCTATCTGACCAGATGGTTCGCCGAACGCGCGGCCGGAAAGGCGACGACATGATTCCCCTCTGCGACCCCGTCCGATGCCGGGAGGTCGGCTGTTCGGCCACGGTGTGCGTCGGTGCCGGCATGCCGTCGAACGACGAGTTCTTCGGTCGGTCGACCGAGGTGATCCCGGGCGGCGTCAACTCGTCGATCCGGGCCTTCTCGTCGGTCGGTGGGCGACCGTACGTGGTCGCCCGCGCCGAAGGCGCCCACGTGTGGGATGTCGAGGGCACCGAGTACATCGACCTGGTCCAGAGCTACGGCGCGGTCATCCTCGGCCATGCCCACCCGGCGATCACGGCCGCGGTCACCTCGGCCGCCGTCGACGGCACGTCGTACGGGGCGCCGACGCCGCGGGAGATGAAACTCGCCGAGGCGATCGTCGAGCGCGTCGGGTCGTGCGAGCAGGTGCGGTTCATGAACTCCGGCACCGAGGCCACGTCGACCGCGGTGCGGCTCGCACGCGGGTACACCGGGCGCGACCGGGTCGTGATCTTCCACGGCAACTTCCACGGAGCGACCGATGCGCTGCTGGCGGCCGGTGGCAGCGGCGTCGCCACGCTCGGCCTGCCCGGCACCGCCGGCGTGCCCGACGGTGCCGTCGCCGAGACCATGGTCGTGCCGTACAACGTCGTGCCGACGCTCGACGAGAGTGTCGCATGTGTGATCGTCGAGCCGGTGGCCGCGAACATGGGCGTCGTCGCTCCGACCGCCGGGTTCCTCGAGGGCCTGCGCGCCGAATGCGACCGAGTCGGTGCGGTGCTGATCTTCGACGAGGTCATCACCGGCTTCCGCCTGGGGCTCGGTGGTGCCCAGGCGGAGTACGACGTGTGGCCGGACCTCACCACCTTCGGCAAGGTGATCGGTGGCGGCCTCCCCATCGGTGCCGTCGGTGGCCGCCGCGACATCATGGAGACGCTGACACCGCTCGGTACGGTGTTCCATGCGGGCACGTTGTCGGGCAACCCGATCGCCACGGCCGCCGGACTGGCGGCACTCGACCTGCTCACCGGCGACGTCTACGCCGAGTTGGCGGCGCGGGCCCGACACTTCGCGGACCGGATGCACGACGCCTGCGATGCGGCAGGGTTCGCCGCTCGGTTCCCCGTGGTGGGCACGCTGGTCGGCATGGTCTGTGGCGACATCGACCAGCCGACCGACTTCGACGGAGCCAAGCGCACCGACGAGGCTGCGTTCGCGAGGTTCTTCCGTGCGATGCTCGCCGAAGGTGTGGCGATGGCCCCCGGCGCCTACGAGGCGATCTTCGTGGGCGTGGCCCACACCGACGCCCTCATCGACCAGATCGTCGAGCGGGCCCACCGCGCCGCGCTCGCGGCGGCGAATTGATCGGCTCAGGCAGCGGCTGGGTCGGAGATGCGCGAGACGGTCAAGCGCAGCGAGTGAACGACCGATATACCGCTGTGAGTTCCGGGTTCCCTTCAGCCTCCGCACTCGTCGAGCGCGCCCGGGCCACGCCGTTCGGCAACGATCCCGAGCTGGTCGGCCTGATCGACCGGGCACTGTCGGCGGCGCGTGAGCCCAGAGAGCTGGGTCACCTGTACCTGGCGCGTGCGCTGGCGAACCAGGGCAACGGCGATCCTTCGATCTCGGCCGCCGCGGCACGGGCTGCGATTCCGCACCTGCTCGCCGTCGGCGACGCCGGCTCGGCCGCGTACGCGTCCGCGATCGCCGCGGTCTGGTTGGACCAAGCCCGCGAAGCCGCCGCAGCGATCGATTGCGCGGTCGACGCGTTGATGATGTTGGCCGACGTCGAGCTCGCCGCGATCGATGCGGTTCGCGCATCCCTCGCCATGTGTGGCTTCTTCTCCAGGCTCTCGGCATTCGATCTGGCGATCGGCATGGGCGAACGTGCCTTCGACGGAGCGCTCGAGCTCGAGGGTGTACCGATCGACTCGGTCGCGTTCACGGTCGGCTACGTGGCGGCCGAGGGCGGGCACGTCGCCGCCTCCGACGAGGCCCGTACCGGGAGGCTGGCGACCGCGCGTCGGGCGGTCGACTGGTTGCTCGACCATGGCACGAACGAGGTGTCGCGTGTGATCTCCGGTGGTGGGCTGGACGCCGAGATCCGCCTGGCGGCGGGCGACGACGTCTCCGGCCTGCATCTCGACGACGCGACGTCGCTCTACGACGATGCAGCCCCGGATCTCGTCGCCTGGCACCACCTGGTGCGCGGCACGCTCGCCGCACGGCACGGTGATCCGGCGTCGGCGGTCGAGTTGCTGATCGCAGCCGAACCCGGACTGAGGGCGAGCGGTGACTACCACTGCCTCGTGCGGGCGCTGCAGGAGCGTGCCGCCGCCCGCGCCGAGCTCGGCGACCCGGCAGGGGCCTACGCCGATGCGGTCGAGCGTTCCGAGTTCACCCGCCGGTGGCAGCTCGACCATGCGACCCAGTTCGCCGCCCAGATCGCCCGCCGGGTGGATCTGACCAAATCGACATCGCAGTGGAGGAGCACCGCCGAACAACTCGCGCACGATGCCGACTGGGACGCGACCACCGGCGTCCGTTCCCGTCGCTGGTTCGACGACTTCCTCGACCGGTTGTCGCACGACGACCGACCGCTGTCGATCCTCGTGCTCGACCTCGACCGGTTCAAGTCGGTCAACGACACGTACGGTCATGCCGTGGCCGACGCCGTGCTCCGTCGCGCGGGCACCGTCCTCTCCGAGGAGGTGCCCACGGGGACCGAGGTGGCGCGATTCGGCGGCGACGAGTTCGTCATCGTGTTCTGCGATGCCGAGCGCTCCGATGTCGAGCAGGTGGCCGAGGCGATCCGCTGGCGGGTGGCCGCGACCGAGTGGGGTGACCTGGCCGAGGGTCTCGACCTGACGATCAGCGGCGGCATCGCGCACGGCCGAGCGAACAGGGCGCTCGACGTGTTCGCGGTCGCCGACTCGGCGTTGCTCGAGGCGAAGCGGACGGGTCGCAACGGCATCGCCGTCGGCGACGATGCCGTCGGTGCCGGCTGACGCCTGTCATCCGTCGCTCCGCGTGAGGCGGTAGCGTCCATCGCACCATGCGGCAGATCTTCAGCGTGCGCTTCTTTGCCGCGGTCGGCGGCGTGGTCGGGCTGTTCTTCCTGCTCACCACCATCTTCGCCACACGCGAGGTCATCGAAGGCGGCGATGACGACGCGTCGTCGGTCGAGCTCCACCGGATCGACTTCGTCGAGGAGATCCAGGGTGTCACCAACCCCCGGTTCGCACTGACGATCGAGGGGATGTCGGCCAACGACACCGACCTGATCATCGACGCGTCCCGCACCCTCAGGATCGTCGAAGACACGCCCGGTGTCGACCTGTGCCCGAGGTTTCCGATCGCCGGCGCGTGCGCGGTCGTCGCCGATCTGCTCGGTGAAGCGGTCGTGTGGTTCGCGTTGGTTCCCAACGGCACCAACCGCACGGTCGATCTACCGGCGATCGACACGCTCGACGACGGCGTCGCCACCCTCGTCAACGGTTGGCAGCTTCCGTTCGCTCCCGTGCTCGACCGTCGGTGTCGCGACGAGTTCGCGTCCTACCGCGACTTCCGCGACACGCTCGGCGACGACTTCACATCCGTGTACGACATCGACGAGCGTCGACTCACCGCGGTCGAGTGCAACGTGCGTGTCGACTACGCCCCGGTGATCACCGCTCCCTTCGACGGCGACCCCGACACCACGCTGCCGCTGCCACCGGACACGGCCCCTGGCTCCGGCGTCGAGACCGCAGCCGGCGTCGAGCCGGCGATCGACGCGGTCGTCGTCGGGCGAGGAATCGCCGATGCGATCGATCTCTTGGAGGCGGCGGGGTGGACGGTGCGCACCGACGACCTCGACGATCCGGACGAGACATTCACCCCCGACCTCCGTCCGGATCGGGTCACGCTCGGCCATCGCGACGGTGTGGTCGTGTCGTCGAGCGTCGGCTGATCGTTCAGAGCTGGTTGATCGCCGCGGCGGCGGCTCTGCCCGAGTTGAACGCGCCCTCGACCTTCGGCCCGCTGAACAGGTCGCCCGCCAGCACGAGTCGGTGCTCCTCGTCGATCCAGCACGGATCGGGCCACGGTTCGACCGGCCCGGCGAAGCGCCACTTCTTGACCTGCGCGTCGAGCACGGTCGCAGCGCCGGTCCACGGCCGAGCACGTTCGAGCAGCAGCGACCGTAGCGTCTCGGTGTCGTCGTCCCAGTGGGCGCTGCTCCACGGTTGGGTCGCGTGGAACGTGACGGCCGGCACCGGGCTGATGCCCTTGGCGGCGTTGTCGCCGATGAAGCCGAACGGGGCGCCATCGTCGGCCGGGTCGAACTGCACACCGCCGGGGGGCGGCACCGCGCTCGGTCGGTCGAGCACGGTCAGGAGCGCGATCGTGCGGTGGTACTCACGTCGGAAGAGCGCGTCGGGAACCCCGAGCTGCGCCTGGACGAGCAGTGCCCACGACTGAGGCACCGGGCAGGTCAGTACGAGTGCGTCGGCCTCGTCGACGACGCCGTCGTCGATCACGATGTCCCAGCCGGTCTCGGTCGGTCGGCACGCGAACACCAGCTGGCTCGTGCGGCACTCCAACCCGGTCGCCAGGTCTTTCGCCAGCGCATTCATGCCGGTGATCCCGCAGTAGCGCGGGTAACCGTCGCCCTCGCCGTCGAACCCGTGGCACCACGCGGTGGCGATGTCGCGACGGAGCCAGTCGTCGGCCTGCCGCCTGAAGTCGTCGCCGCGGACCGTGAAGAACTGTGCGCCGTGGTCGAGTCGGGCGTCGCCGATCCGGCGAGTGGCGAGCCGCCCGCCGACCGATCGGCCCTTGTCGTAGACGACCACGTCGTGGCGGGCCGCCAGGTCGCGCGCTGCGACCAGTCCGGCGAGGCCGGCTCCGACGACTGCGACCCGCATCAGCCGGCGGCGCTGGCGGGTGCCTCGAGCGGCCGCGCGGTGACGACGGAGTGCTCGGCCCGGCGGAGGAAGTCGAGCATGATCCGGTTGAACGTGGTGCCGTGTTCGATCATGAAGCCGTGGGCGGCTCCACTGATGACGACGAGTTCGGCGGTCGGGATCGAGTCGGCGATCTCCTCGGAGTCGCCGCGCGGTGTGAGGATGTCTTGGTTGCCGACGATCACCAGCGTCGGTGCCTCGATCTCGCCGAGCCGATCGGCGAGTTGGTCGTCGATCGAGAGGATGCCGGCGACCTGGCCCGCGAACGCGTGGGCCGGCCTCGACAGTGCCAGTGGGCCCATCCAACCGATCGCCGGTGCGAGTCGGCGGAACGAGCGTGGGCCGATCACCCAGCGGGCCGCAGTGGAGGTCATCGCTCCCATGCCGGAGGTCTGGGCCGTGTCGGCCCACTCGGCCAGCAGCTCCTTGCGCCACGGATGATGCCGACACGCCGTGCAGGCCAGGGTCAGCGAACGAACCCGGTCGGGGTGCCGCAACGCCATGATCTGTGTCACGACGCCGCCCATCGACGCGCCGACGACGTGGGCCGACTCGACACCGGCGTGGTCGAGCACGGCGGCGGCGTCGTCGGCCATCTGCTCCATCGAGTACGCGCCGTACGGCTTGTCGCTGCGTCCGGCGCCCCGGTTGTCGAAGGCGATCGTGCGGTACCAGGGGGCGAGCGCGATGCGCTGGAGGTCCCAGAGGTGCTTGTCGGCGCCGAGGCCCTGGATCAGCAGCACGGGCGGACCCGAGCGGCGACCGGACTCGCGGTAGTGGAGACGAACTCCGTCGGTCGAGCGCACGTACGGCATCAGAGCCCCCCGATGCCGCCGCTGGGCAGCCAGTCGAGCGGTGTGCCGGTCAATGTGCCGCCCATCTCGTCGAGCAGGTCGTCGATCCGGGCCTGCAGGAGGTCGGCGGTCTCGAGTTCTTCGAGGGGCCCTCGACGGCGATGACGGAGCCGGACCGGTGCGCCGATCTCGACTCGCGCATCGCGTCGCAGCGGCACCGACACGGTGGCGGCGGGGACGATCTTGACCTTGGCCGCGACGGCTGCGCCCACGAGGCGGTGGTCGATCAGGCCGCTGTGTTGGTTGGTGGCCGTGTGGTCGGCGCCCAACACGACGAGGCTGCCGGCCCGGAGTGCGCCTTCGACCTCGGCCTCGAGGGGGAGCAGACCCCCCAGGCGCTGCATCAGTGGGCCCACCGGCGCGATGTCGGTGCGGCCGACGAATCGGACCGGCCGATCGACCTCGGCGCCGATCGCGAGGGCGGCGAGGATCGGGGCGAGGGCGAACCGGCGGGAGTTGACGACGATCAAGGCACCCACACGCTTGGGGAGGTGCTCGGCTCCGCCGACCGACGGGTTCCATCGCACTCGACCGGCCGACCAGATGCGGTTGACGAAGGCGTTGTCGCGTCCCCAGTCGTCGACCTCGTTGGCGGTCCACGCCCGAAACGTCCGCACCCCCGACGAGGCGAGGCCGGCGGCCTGGTCGCCGACGGTGCGGGCGGGCAGGCTGATGACGTCGGCGAGTTGTCTCGCTGAGTTGGGCATCAGGCCACCGCCCGCTCGGCGGGGAGGTGCACGACGCTCGGCCATCGGTAGAGCTGGTCGATCACGTCGCTCGTGGTGACCGTGGGCGCGAAGCCGAGTACCTCGGCCGCGCGGGCGTTGTCGCCGAGCCGCCCCCGGATCAGCATCTCCTGGACGTGATCGGCCAGTGGGGCGCCCGCCAGGTAGGCGGCCGCCCGGGCGAACGCCCATTGCGGACCGGCGACGGGAACGGGGATGCGATGCCCGCGTCGAATCGCCTGGTACGCGGTGATCGCACCTGGCGCCACGACGTTGACCGGTTCGTCGAGCGCAACCCGAGCGGCGGCGACGAATGCCTCGGCGGCGTCGTGCTGGTGCACGACCGCGAACGGTGGGTCGGCGAGGACGCTGAACGGCACGGCCGGCATCCGCAGCAGTCGGCCGAGTGGGCTCGGCACGTGGGGCCCGAGCACGCTCGCGAGACGGAGGCGGCCGATCGTCACGCCGATGCGGGCTCCGATGGCGGTGGCGGTGTCTTCGATGTCGAGGAGGGTGCGTCCGTAGTCGCTGGTCGGGAACGGCACGACGTGTTCGTTCGGGCGGCTGACCGAGTTGCGTCGCCGGCCGTACACCTCGAGGCCGCTGCGGACCACGATCGATTCGAGCGCCCGGCATTCAGCGGCGGCGCCGAGGATCGACGTGGCGGCGTCGTCGGTGAGTTGGCGGGCGTTGGCGGGCGTCGCCCGCGAAAACGGCTCCCACACGGCGATGTGGATCACGACGTGCGGATTGAAGCGGGTGATCTCCTCGACCGTGCGGTCGTGCTGACCGGCGACGATACGATGGAACACTGCTCGCCGCAGCCGACGCCGCGGCGGGTCGGTGCCGATGCCTTCGAGCGATCCCACCCAGGGTTCGTTTTCGAGCAACATGGCCACGCGGCTGCCGAGCTCACCGCCCATACCGCTCACGAGCACACGTTTGCCTGCCATCATGATTCACGCTAGCCCCGCATCCAGGCCGTTGGCCCGATCCGTGCGATGGTTCGTCGGCACCCTCGCGGTCGTCGCCGGGTCGTCATACGTGGCCGCGTCGCCCGGCACGATCGACCGGGCGGCCGAGGCGTCGTCGCGGGCCGAACGGGTGATCGTGCCCGAGGAGGGTCCGGTGTTCCCGATCGACCCGTTCCCGAGGTGCGACGTGCTCGACAATTTCGGTGGTCACAGCAAGGCGTTCGGTTCGGGCGGGCACCAGGGCGTCGACATCGGCGCGGACGTCGGCCAAGCGGTCTACGCGGTCGAGGACGGCACGCTCTACCGTCAGTTCACCGATCTGACGGGCAGCGCCGGGCTCGGGTGGGGTCTGTGGTCGACCACCGACGTGAAGTATCGCTACTTCCACCTCGACGGGTTCGCCGAGGGGCTCTCGGTCGGTGACGAGGTCGTCGCCGGTCAGCTGATCGGCTACGTGGGCGACACGGGCAACGCGAGTCCCGGCGGATGGCACCTGCACTTCGAGATGCGACCCGGCCCCCACCCACGGTACGGCTCGGCCGATCCGGTCGACCCGCTGCCGTTCTTCACCATTCCCGACAGCTGCAACGTCTACTGATCAGCTGAAGCCGCGGCTGTCCTGCTTGAGCGCCGTGTCGATCGACAGTGCGCTCGCGACGACCAGCGAGTTGAGAGGCTCGGGTGCCCGCTGGGTGATCTGCAGCACGTAGTTGTCGGCGGTGGTGAACATCGTCTTCGCGATGCCTTCGAACGTCTTGGTCACCCGGGCGACCTCCGGACCGGCGGCGTTCTCGATCCGGAAGTTCCACGCCCGCCAGTTCTCGGCCTTGATGGCGCCGACCTGCTGTCCGTCGGCCATCAGACCGAAGTTGATCTTGCCGATCATGTTCTGCTGGACGATCTTGCCGATCTCACGGTCGTTGCCGTCGCTGACGATCACGGTCGACTTGATCAACTTCGCGGGCCGGGTGACCTGCAACACGACGGCGCCGGTCACGTCGGTGACCTGGAGTTTGTGGGTCATGAACTGGTCGAGGCTCGACACCAGCCGCATGACCTTCTT
>CAXAWD010000042.1:0-13892 GCA_963972325.1 uncultured Acidimicrobiaceae bacterium | reverse complement strand
ATCGGCAGCGGGATGGGGTCGGCCGGCTTCATCGTGTACGACGACACCACGTGCATGGTCGACGCCGCGTACCGACTGTCGCGGTTTCTGTCGATCGAGTCGTGTGGCCAGTGCCCTCCCTGCAAGCTGGGTTCGAGTTCGATCACCGAGCACCTCGAGCGGATCGAGACGGGCGTCGGCGTCGAGGCCGACCTCGATGCGATTCTCGGGTGGCTGCCGCGTGTCACCGACGGCAGTCGCTGCTACCTGGCAACCGAGGAGAGCCTGCTCGTCGGCAGCGTGTTGCACGCGTTCCCCGAAGAGTTCGTCGAGCACATCGAGGCGCGGGCGTGCCCTCGGCCCCGCCGCCTGCCGATTCCGAAGCTGCTCGATCTCCACGACGGCGTGGCGGTCTATGACGAGTCGTTCTGGCGGAAACGACCCGATTGGACCTACGACGACGCCTGATGCGGCCGGGGCCGGTCATCGGTGGGTGTGGCAGCTCCTGCTCGGCGCCGGGTGCAGTCGGCCCTGTACGATTTCGGCGTTGTCGGCGACGACCAGCCGGTGGGCCGCGTCGGTGATCACCGCGGCGAGCCTGCCCTCGTCGCCGTCGTGGACCACCGCCACACACCCGCCCGCCAGGCTGGCGTGCACCTCGGTGACGCTCTCGTGGTGCCGGAGCGCCGCGATCAGGTCGTCGAAGCAGGCTGGGCAGTTGAGGTCGACCTCGAAGTTGCTGATCACGTGCCCTCCCGAACGGTGGTTAAATCTAGCAACCAGTAGAGTAGGCTGCAGCGGGGGCGCAGGCAAGCTTCCGGCACGGACGTCGTCGCGAGTCGAGGGGATGTGTGGCGCGGGCGGGAGGCCGGCGCACGGTTCGCAGCCTGCGCCGAACAACGTCGGACGCCCTAGTCTGGCATCGAGGAAGCACGATCGTCCGGGGCATTCGTCCACGGCTCGGACGGTCAGGAGATCGGCACGGCATGAGCAAACTGCAACAACAGGCGAAAGCGCTGGGGGATCCCACACGGCACGGGATCTTCCGGTACATCGTCGATGCAGGCGACGAGGTCGACGTCGCCGAGCTCACATCTCATTTCGGGTTCAATCACAACGCGATCCGACAGCATCTCGCCAAACTCGTCGATGCCGACCTCGTGGTCGAATCGGCCGCGCCGGCCGCGGGCCGCGGCCGACCGAAGCTGGTCTATCGGGCCGATCCGTCCGCCGACAGCCGATGGGGGGTGACCGGGCCCTACGAACGTCTCTCCTGGTTGCTCACCGAGATCGTCCGCACGGGCGACACCCCGGTCGAGGTGGGGCGACGGGCGGTCGAGCGTCAGCGGCTCGGTGCCGGCACGAGCGACCAGGACCCGATCGACGTCCTGGTCGTCGAGATGGAGCGCAACGGCTTCGAACCCGTGATCCGACGCCGCGGTGACGACGTCGACATCGTGCTCGGGTCGTGTCCGTTCGCGTCGACGGCTCAGATCGATCCCGACACGGTCTGCAACCTGCATCTGGGGATGGCGTACGGCGTCGCCGACCTCGTCGACGGGCTGGTGATCGACGAGTTGGTTCCCCGTGATCCGCGCCGTGCCAACTGTCGGCTCCGTTGTCACGTCGAGCGGCCGGCGGAAGCCTCGAGCGACTAGCTCGACGGCCGACCGGGCCCGGGTCAGGCGCAGCGCGTGCAGTGATCGGCGCTGGGGATCGCCTCGAGGCGCTCGGGCGCGATCATCGAGCCGCACGTGACGCATCGGCCGTACGTGCCGGTTTCGAGCCGTGCCAGTGCGCTCTTGAAGCGGCGCACGTCTTCGCGGATCGAGTCGACGACCAGTCGGGTGCTGTCCCGGTCTTCCTGGATCGTGTCGTGACCGTGGTTCATGTCGGTCAGCACCGATTCCAGACCGACCAGCTGTTGCATGCTGCGTTCGAGCTGTTCGGTGAGTCGTCGGTGGGCCCGGGCATGGTCGGGTGACATGGTCGAGGGTTCGGTGAGGGTGGTGTCGTCGGGCATGGGCACTCCAGAAGAGGACTCGTACTCGGTGATCCGAGCCGTGAGCGAACGGTAGGTGCGGTGTCGGAACCGTGCACGTCGGATTAGCCGCGCTGACGAGCGGGGCGCCGAGAGCGCGGGGCGGACGAGAGGATCAGTCCCGGAGGATCCAGTGGCATCTCGCGTCGTGCGTGCGCAGGTTGCGCCATCCCCGCACGGTTCCGGTCTCCACCACCAGGACGTCGCCGGAGCGCAGCACCGGTCGGTCGTGCTCGAGTTCGACCTGTACGAGGCCGCGGAGCGGAGCGACGACCGAGACGCCGTGGTGCTCGACCGGGGGAGTGCGCCGTTCGCCGCCGGGGAGTTCGATCAGGAACACGCGCAGGCCGACCGTCGTGTCGGATGCGAGGGCCGTGGTCGCGGTGTTCGGCGTGCGGCGGGCCCGATCGTGTCGGGTGAGGAGGTAGCTGCGCGACGAGCCGGTCGACAGCAGCCGATCGACGGAGATCCCGAGTCGATCGGCGAGCGTGACCACCGTGTCGAGCGAGAGGCCGCGTGCTCCGCTCTCGGCCTGGGAGATGGCGCTCGGCGTGACGCCGGCGGCCAGGGCGAGTTCGTGTTGCGACAGCCCGAGTTCGTCGCGCACCGCCGAGAGTCCGCGGGCCAGTCGGCCGCCGGCGGGCGGCGGAGTCACGGTGATTCCGCCGTCGTCGAGGTGCAGCCGGTACGAGATGGCCTGGAGCGCGTCGGGGCGCCCTTCTGCCTTGACCACGCGCAGTCGCTCGGCACGAACGTCGAGCAGACATTGTGTGATCTGACGAACGTGTTCGACGAAGGCGCGGCCGAGCGCGGCGTCGATGCTCCAGTACGCCGTGACCCCGGCGTCGAGCATCGCCGGGCAGACGCGCTCGAAGAACGCGAAGAGGTTGTCGGTGCCCCACCGCCGCGCCGCCGGCGCCAGGTCGGTCACGACGAGCCAGGCCGGTGGGTCGGAGCGGACACGCCGTTCGAGTTCGTCGATGAGCGGGGTCGCGCCGGCGAAGGCGGAACGCGCCGATGCATCGATCCTCGACGCCTCGGGGAGGTCGATCCTGCCGTGCGGGCCGAAGTCGATGAGAAGGCCCGGTGCCGTGTTGGCGGGCGCGTGTGCGGCCAGTCCGTTCGCGAGACGCTGGTAGATCGCCGGGTCGTCGCAGATCCACGCGACGTTGTCCCCGGTGATCAGCCCGCCGAGCGCGTGGTCGATCCCGTCGAATCCGGTGCCGATCTGCTGCACCCGGGAAGTTTAGCAGTGCTTCAGAATGGATGGTTGTGAATCAGCATGCAGGGAGTTGTCGTGTGGCGTGGCGGGGGGTGGGAGGTCACCCGTTCTTTGATTTCAGTTATTTGCTAGAAGTAATGTGTCTAGCTATCGACGCTCGACCGAGATCATGCACGCACACACGAGGAGACACGCCTTGACGACCCTGGACCGACCTGCTCCCACGACCGTCGAGTCGACGCCCGACGACATCGCCGAAGCGACGTACGGGGTGTTCCGGCGTCCGCTGACCACGACCGGGTGGCGCTCCTGGCTGTTCACCGTCGACCACAAGCGGATCGGCATCATGTACGGCGTCGCTGCGATCTCGTTCTTCGTCGTCGGTGGTATCGAGGCCTTGCTGATCCGGCTCCAGCTCGCCGGGCCGGACGGCACCGTGCTGTCGGCCGACGTGTACAACCAGATGTTCACCATGCACGCGACGTCGATGGTGTTCCTCTTCGCGATGCCGATGGCGGCGGCGTTCGCCAACTATCTGATCCCGTTGCAGATCGGTGCGCGCGACGTCGCGTTCCCGAGGCTCAACGCGTTCAGCTTCTGGTGCTTCCTGGTCGGCGCGTTGTTCGTGAACTCGTCGTGGTTGCTCGGTGGTGCCGCCGACGGGGGCTGGTTCATGTACGCCCCGAACTCGGGTGTCGCGTTCTCCCCGTCGCACGGCATCGACATCTGGGCGATGGGATTGCAGATCACCGGTATCGCCTCGCTGGTCGGTGCGATCAACCTGATCGTCACCGTCATCAACATGCGTGCGCCGGGGATGACGTTCATGCGGATGCCGACGTTCACCTGGATGGCGATGGTCACCCAGTTCCTGCTGCTCTTCGCGATCCCGGTCATCACGGTCGCGCTCGTGCTGCTCACCCTGCAGCGCAGCTTCGGAGCGACCTTCTTCGAGCCGGCCGCCGGGGCCGATCCGCTCCTCTGGCAGCACCTGTTCTGGATCTTCGGACACCCCGAGGTGTACATCCTGATCCTCCCGGCGTTCGGGATCACCTCGGAGATCGTGCCCGTGTTCGCCAAGAAGCCGCTGTTCGGCTACCCCCTCGTGGTGTTCTCCGGTGCCGTGATCGGGTTCGTCGGATTCGGTGTGTGGGCGCACCACATGTTCGCATCGGGCCTCGGGCCGATCTCGGTGTCGGTGTTCGCGATCGGTTCGATGGTCATCGCGATCCCGACCGGTGTGAAGATCGTCAACTGGACGCTGACGATGTGGGGCGGCAAGCTCCGCTTCACCGTGGCGATGATGTTCGCCGTGGGCTTGATCGTGCAGTTCACGGTGGGTGGACTGTCGGGGGTGACCCATGCGGTCGCACCGTCCGACACGCAGCAGACCGACACGTACTACATCGTCGCTCACATCCACTACGTGCTGTTCGGCGGCGCGGTCCTGGGCTTCTTCGGTGCGTTCTACTACTGGTGGCCGAAGATGTTCGGGAAGTGTCTCAACGAACGATTGGGGTACTGGAACTTCTGGTTGATGATCATCGGTATGAACCTCACGTTCGGGCCCATGCACGTGATCGGGTTGCAGGGGCAGCCGCGCCGGATGTACGTCTGGTCCGAGTCGCGAGCCGGTAGCGGGTTCTTCAACCTCGGGTTCTGGAACCTCGTCGCCACCGTCGGAGCGTTCGTGATGGCGATCGGCATCCTGCTGTTCATCGTCAACGTCGTCTACTCGCATCGCACCTCACCGCCGGCCCCGCTCGACCCGTGGGATGCTCGGACGATCGAGTGGATGACAGCGAACCCCCCGGCGCCGCACAACTGGGACCGGATTCCGAGGGTCGATCACCTCGACGAGTTCTTCCATCGCAAGTATCGCGACGTCGGCGACGAGGGCAACTCCGACCTCCGACGGGTCGCCACCGCGGAGGACGTCTTCGCGGAGAACGACGGCGTCGACACGAGCAGGATCCATCTGCCTGCGCCGTCGTACTGGCCCCTGGTGCTGTCGTTGTCGCTGCCCGTCATCGCAGCGGGTGTCATCTATCACTTCGCCGTCGCTGCGGTCGGCGTCGGGATGTTGTTCCTGGCCGCGTTCGGGTGGGCGCTGGAGCCAGAGTCGCCGCCCGCCGATCACCCGGCGTCGACCGACTGAGGCGACGTCAGCCGTGGGTGGCGGGCTCGGGTGTCGCGGCCCGAACCCGCCAGCCGAGCCAGTTCGCGAACACGTCGACGAGTTCACGAACGGTCTCGACGTCGGCGAGGTCGTCGGCGTTGCCCGCCTCGGCGATACTGCGTTCACCGAACTCCTCGGCCACGGCATCCCACAGCGCCCACTGCAGTGGCTCGTCGTCGAGATGGTGGCGGGCGAGTTCGTCGTCGAGGGGCAACGGTCGGTCTCCCGGCGCCACGAGCATGGTGATCAGCTCGAGGAGTTGTGCCGCGCCGTCGTCGGGGTGTTGTTGATGGGTTTCTGCCGGCATGACCGTCGACCTCCACGCTGTATTGATCTAGTGAGAAGTGTAGATATTATGTCGCCGTGCACGTCGGATCAACAAGGAGGCGCCGTTCATGAGCCCAGCAGCCGTGGTGGGGGATGAGGCGCCCGGTCGTGGCGCGATCGAGCGTTCGGCATGGCGCAAGGTGGCGTTGCCGAGCGAACACGGCGGGTGGGGGCTCACGCTCGAACCGCCGATGCTGGCGCTGCTCGTGGCGCCGAGTCGGGCCGGCGTCGCGATCGCGTTCGCCGCGCTCCTGGCGTTCCTCGCGCGCACCCCGGTCAAGCTCGTTCTCGTCGATCTGGGAAGGCGCCGTCGGCTGCCGCGGACCCGGAAGGCCGCCCTGGTCGGCGGCGTCGAGTTGACGCTGATCGGTGGGCTCGTGCTCGCGGCGTTCGTGGTCGCCGGTGGGGGCTGGCTCGTTCCCGTCGGCGCGGCGCTGCCATTGTTCGCCGTCGAACTCTGGTACGACGCCCGCTCCCGTGGTCGACGTCTGGTGCCCGAACTGGCCGGCGCGGTCGGTATCGGGGCCACCGCCGCCGCGATCACCATCGCCGGTGACGGGGCGTGGCGGCTCGGTGTCGCGCTCTGGGCGATCCTGGCCGCTCGGGCCTTCGTCAGCATCCCGTACGTGCGAGCGCAGGTGCTCCGGTTGCGGCGGGGGGTGCCGATGTCGAGCGCCACGGTGGTGCTCCAGCTCGTCGGTGTCGTCGTCGCCGTGGCGGCGGCGGCCGTCGTCGACCGCTCGGTCGCCGCGGGAGCCGTCGGGGTGGCGGCGATCGCCGTCGCGCAGGCCCCCACCGTGCGCCGGCCGGTGCCGCCGCCGAAGATCCTCGGTCTGCGCCAGCTCGCGTTCGGGCTGGCGCTGGTCGGTGTGACGGCGGCAGGCGTGCATCTGGCCGGCTGACGGCACGCTCCCGGCAAGGAGTCGGGACCTTGTGCCCTGGAAACCTTGAATCATTGACTCAAGAATTCAGGGTATGCGTCTGGAGATCCTGCCACGAACCGAGCTGTCCCTGCGTCTGCTGCACGCGTTGGCCGACGGCGCCCGGTGGCGGGCGGCCGACCTGGCCCAGGAGATCGGCTCGTCCGCCAACTACGTGGCCCGGTTGATCGCCCCGCTCACACACGCGGGGTGGGTCCACTCGGTGCCGGGCCCCACGGGCGGCCACGAACTCGCCACCGACCTCGACGACGTGTCGGTGCTCGACCTGATCATCGCCGTGGAAGGCGAACCCGACGACAGCCGCTGTGTCATGGCCGACCGACCGTGTCCGGCGCCCTCACCGTGCGCGTTGCACGACGCCTGGGTGCCCGCCCGCGACGCCATGACCGAGCAACTCGCGGCCACGCCGCTCTCTTCACTCCCCACACCAACGGAGGTTGTGTCATGAATGCACGTCTGTTCTCGCGGCTGCTCGCCGCGGCTGCACTCACGGTCGCCGTCGGCGCGTGCGCCGAGGACGGCAACGATGTCGGCAACGGCGGTGTCGGTGCCGCCGGCGCCGGCTCGGACGCCGGCACGCTGACCACCGACTCCGTGATGGAGTTCCACGCGACCGAGTTCGCATTCGCTCCGATGGAGCTGACCGCCGAACCGGGCACGTACGCCGGCCGGCTCGTCAACGACGGAACGATCGCCCACGACATCGTCTTCGACGGTGGCGACCCGATCGTTGCCGCTCCCGGCGAGACGGTCGAGTTCGAACTCACCGTGCCCGAGGGCGGCATCGGGTTCCTGTGTTCGATCCCGGGGCACTCCGACGCCGGCATGACCGGCGCGATCCACACGCCTGGCTCCGCCCCGACCGCTGCCGCCGCCGATGGTGGGCACACGATGGGTGACACCGTGGAGGAGGTCGCCGCGGACCCGGACGCACCGCCGTACGAGTTACACGACCCGACCGTGCCCGCCCGCGGCGAAGGTGACGGCGTCACCCTCGTGCCCGGCGGTGCCGACGACGGTGGTGACCTGATCGAGGTCGAGATGGTCGTCGAGGAGAAGTTGATGACGGTGGCCGAGGGCTACCAGCAGCTCGTCTGGACGTTCAACGGCACGGTTCCCGGTCCGGTACTCCGCACCGAGGTCGGCGACACGGTGCGGGTCCATCTGGTGAACCCGGACGAGGCGACGGCGTCGCACTCGCTCGACTTCCACGCCTCTCAGGTCGCCTGGAACGACGAGATGCGATCGATCGCCCCCGGTGAGGACCTCGTCTACGAGTTCACCACCGACTACGCCGGCGTGTGGATGTACCACTGCGGCACCGACCCGGTGCTGCACCACATCGCCAACGGCATGTTCGGCATGGTGATCGTCGAACCCGAAGGCGGACTCCCGCCGATCGACCACGAGTTCTTCCTCGTGCAGAGCGAGTGGTACCTCGGACCGCAGGGTGAGCCGTCATCGTTCGCCAAGGCGAACCAGGCCGCCCCGGAACCGGACTTCGTGATGTTCAACGGGGTGGCGTTCCAGTACAAGGACCATCCGATCGAGGTGCCCACCGGCGACGACGTGCGGCTCTACGTGCTCGACGTCGGCCCGTCGATCGACTCGTCGTTCCACATCGTCGGCACGATCTTCCACGACGTGATCAAGGAAGGGGTCCACCTCGCGGCCGGCAACGACGGCAACTGGGGGTCGCAGGCGGTCGACCTCGCTCCTGCCCAAGGAGCGATCATCGAGCTCACCCCCGCCGAGGACGGCCTGTACCCGATCGTGACCCACGCGTTCAATCTGCCCGGGCGCGGTGCCCTCGGCCTGCTGCAGGCCGGCGACGGCGAGCCGTGAGGCGCGACGATGTGTGACTACTGCGACTGCCGATCGATCTCGGAGATCGGCGAACTGTCGATCGAACACGAGCGGGTACTCGAGTTGACCCACTCGTTGCGGCACCAGACGATCGACGCTGCGCACCACGATGCCATCGATCGAGACGTCCGGGCACTGCGTTCGGCCTTGGCACCGCACACCCGACGCGAGGAGGCCGGCATCTTCTCGGTGCTCGCGATGGTGGACTGCCCGCCCGCCTATCGCCGGAGATTCCTCGACGACCATGCACACATCGACGAGATGGTCGACGCAGCACTGTGCGATCACACCATCGTCCCCGACCTGACGGCGCTGGTGGAGCAACATGTTTTCGAGGAGGAGACCGACCTCTACCCGGCGCTCCGACAGTTGTTCGCACCGTCCGATTGGCACATCGTCGAAGACCGCGTGAAGCGGGCCCGCGAGCCCGAGCCCGCCACCAACTGATCGACGCGGCCGAGCCGGCACGCGTCCCGGGTCACGGCCGTACCGACCGGATCAGGCCAGCGGTCATGGTGCGGACGAGGCCGCCGAACGTCGCCGACCAGGCGATCAGTGCGCCTGCGAGGGTCACCTGAGGAAGCCACCCCAGCGACTCGAGCTCGATCACGGCGCGCATCCGAGAGGTCGCCGCGCCGTACATCCCGATCGGGAACACGAGCGCCCAATACGACGGGTGGTAGCGAATCGGGAGTCGGCGGACGAGGTGGCGCCACACGCCGATCGCCACCATCAGCGGGAACCAGAACGTCGCCGTGGCCCAGGCGAGCACCGTCATACCCTCGACGAACGGCGCGAGGCGGGCGATCCGAGGTGATGCGTCGACCGCGAACAGCACATTCGATCCGGCGAGCACACTGATCGCCACCGCGCCGGCGGCGATCCACGCCGGCGGAGACGCCTCGGTCGGGTCGAGAGGATCGAACGTCCATCGGAGGAAGACCATCGTCATCACGATCAAGTACAAGGTGAGACCGAGCGTGAACATCGCCACCACCACGAAGGCCAGGAGGTCGTGTGGGTGCCGGACGACCAGGAGCGCGCCCAGCACGGCGATCGATTGTGTCGACACGATGAGCAGGAACCAGGTGCCGTTGATGCCGCCGGCGAGGCCCGGTTTGTCGCTGTCGATGACGACCGCGATCAGCGTGGTGTACAGCAGCACGACGTAGATCGGCAGGCTCGCCCACCACAGCACCCAGGCGAGATCCCACCAGCCGAACACCACGCCGGATGCACTGCCGAGCACGTTCGTGCCGGCGACGATGGTGAGGAACGCGAACCCCTTCGCGTGGTCGGTCATGTCGGCGAAGAACAGACGCGGGTAGCGAACGATCCGTACAGCGAGCAGCACCCACAGCACGACGTAGCCGACCGCAGCGACGGCGTAGAGCGCGTCGGCGAGTGGGTGGATCTCCTGCTGTTCCGCCGCGATCGAGATGATTCCGGTCGCCATGACGAGCGCGAAGTAGCCGGGGAACAGCGTGGCGATCGGCCCGTTCGGTCGGTTGGTTGCTGCGGTCACGACGGCCTACGGGCGGAGATACCGCAGGAATGCCGCGGCGGCCAGGAACAGCGCGACCGACAGGCCGGCGGTCGCCCAGGCGAGTGCCTCGTCGTCGTCGAGCACCGCCTCGGCGGCCACGGTGACGAGGAACACCTGGAGTGACATCAGGACGATGACGTAGACGACGACCGCCGACGAGGCCCGCCGATGCCGTTCCGACGTCCTCATGACTCGACCCGTCCCAGTGCCCAGATGGTGCCGTCTCGGACCTCGACGTCGATCTTGCCGAGCGGTCGGGTCGGCGGCCCCGACAGCACCCGGCCGCTCTCGGCGTCGAAGTTGCCTTCGTGACAGGGGCAGTGCCAGCGGTTCTCCTCGGCCTGGAAGTACACGACGCAACCGAGATGGGTGCACTTCTGGCTGAACGCCACCACGTCGGTCTCCGACCAGCGGAGCAGGACGGCGGGGTCGGATTGGGTGGGGTAGCGGAACAGGTGGGTGTCGCCGACCGCGACCCGGTCGAGTTCGACGATGGCGCGCGGCTCGCCCTCGTTGATCGACCGCAGCTGCGTCCATGCGGCCAGCCCGACGTTGCCGACCGCCATGGCTCCGGCCCCGAGCACGAGGTAGCGAGCGAACTCGCGGCGCGTGACCTCTTCCTCCGCCGCTGCCTCGTACGGGAAGTCGCGCTTCCACACGGCCGGCTGCGCCTCGGGCTCGTCGCTCATGATGCGCCCTCCTCGATGGCGAACGGGTCGTCGAGCCACGACGCGGTGACACCGCCGAGCACGTCGATCGGCCCGGTGGTGACATCGTCGACGACGGTGTACACCTTGGTGCGCACCTCCTGGCGGCCGAAGAAGAAGTCGCGCAGCAACGAACCCTGCCGCTGTTGGTGGAACTGCTCGACGGTGCCGTACCACAGCGCCTCGCTGGGACACACCGACGCACACATCGGTGCGAACCCCTCCGAGGTGCGATCGGTGCACATGTCGCACTTCATCATCTGGTCGATCTCGGCGTAGTACTTCGGCACCCCGAACGGACAGGCGAGTACGCAGTTGGAGCACCCGATGCAGCGCGGTTTGAGCGCCGACTGGACGATGCCCTCCTCGTTCTGTTTGATCGCGTCGGCCGGACAGACCTGGGCGCAGGTCGGGTCTTCACAGTGCATGCAGACCATCGGCGCGGTCTGCGTGGTGGTGGCGCGGTCGAACCGTTCGAGATGGATGAGCGATCGACCGCGGTGGGTACCGCACTCCATGCACGCCTGCACGCACGCCTCGCAACCGATGCAGCGGCTCTGGTCGATCACGAAGACCGGATCGTCGTCGATGCCGAACCGCCCGCGCACGCCGCTGACGCCGGCACCGTCGCGATCGTGGTCGCGGTCGTGGTCGTGGTCGTGGTCGAGCGTCATGAGGCACCTCCCGGTTCGGCCGGTGCGACCGACACCGCGGCGACCTTGAACTCGGGCATCTTCGAGATCGGGTCGAGCACCGGGTTGGTGAGTTGGTTCGCCGCCTGCGCACCGGGCCAGTGGTAGGGGATGAACACCGTGTCGGGTCGGATCGTCTCGACGACGTTGGCCGGAAGTGTGATCGCCCCCCGCCGCGATCTGACGGTGACCGGTTGGCCGTTCTCGATGCCGAGTCGCCGGGCGAGCACCGGATGGATCTCGCACAGCGGCTCGGGGTACTGGTCGACGAGCCCACCGATACGTCGGGTCTGGGTACCGGAGAGGTACTGGCTGACGACCCGGCCGGTGGTGAGCCAGATCGGGTACTCGTCGTCGACCTCCTCGGCCGGTGGTCGGAACGGGATCGCGTGGAACCGCGCCTTGCCGTCGGGGTGATGGAAACGTCCGCCCTCGAACAGGCGTGGCGTGCCGGGGTGGCCGACCTCGGGGACCGGCCAGAACAGGCCCATCTCGTCGACGATCCGCCGCCAGGTGGCTCCGGTGTAGTCGGCGGCGCCACCGGAGGAGGCCCGGCACAGCTCGTCGAAGATCTGTTCGGGGTCGTCGTAGTCGAAGTACTCCGTCGCGCCGAGCCGATCGGCGAGGTCGAGCAGGATCTCCCAGTCCACGCGCGCCTCGCCGGGCGGATCGACCGCCTTGTTGATCTTGACGATCCGACCTTCGCCGGTGGTCACGGTGCCTTCGTCTTCCTCGTGGAGCGAGCCGGGGAGCACGATGTCGGCGTGCTGGGCGGACTCGGACAGGAAGAAGTCGATCACACCGTAGAACTCGAGCTTGTCGAGCGCCCGAGCGGTGAGCGCGGTGTCGGGTGACGACACCGCGGGGTTGAAACAGATCGACAGCAGGCCCTTGATCTTGCCGGCGTCGATCTGCTCGATGATCTCCACCGCGGTGACACCGGCGCCGGGAATGTCGGCCTCGTCGCACCCCCACACCGACGCGACGAACTCGCGATGCTCCGGGTTGCGGATGTCGCGGTTGCCGGGGAGTTGGTCGCACTTGTGTCCGTGCTCGCGCCCGCCCTGGCCGTTGCCCTGACCGGTGATCGTGCTCACGCCGCATCCGGGCTTGCCGAACTTGCCGGTCGCGAGCCCGAGGTTGTGCGCGGCCATCACGTTCTCGGTGCCCTTGGACTGCTGTTCGATGCCGCGGGCGTGCAGCAACATCCCGGTCGCCGAGGTGCCCCACAGTTCGGCTGCCTCCTCGATCCGGGCGGCCGGGACGCCGGTGACGTCGGCAGCCCACCGGGGCGACATGTCGGCGGCTGCCGCCGCGGCCTGGTCGAAGTCGACCGTGTGTGCGTCGATGAAATCGTGGTCGAGCCAATCGTTGCGGATCAGCTCGTGCAGCACGGCGCCGAACAGGGCCGAGTCGGTGCCGGGGCGAACCGGCAGGAACAGATCGGCCGTGCGGGCGAGCGGCACGACCCGAGGGTCTTGCACGATCAGCTTGGCGCCGCGGTCGCGGGCCCGCCAGATGTAGCTCGTGGTGATCGGGAAGGTCTCGGCCACGTTGGTGCCGGCGGTCCACACGACGTCGGCCAGCGGGATGTCGCTCCACGGGTTCGTGTTGCGGTCGACGCCGAACGACTTCTTGTTCGCCGCACCGGCCGACACCATGCAGTACCGACCGTTGTAGTCGAGGTTCGCCGTGTGGAGGGCCAGCCGGGCGAACTTGCCGATCAGGTAGCTCTTCTCGTTGGTGAGCGACACGCCCGACAACATCGCGAACGCGTCGTCACCGTGCTCGGCCTGGATCCGACGGATCTCGCGGACCGTCCGGTCGAGCGCGTGCTCCCAACTCACGCGGCGGAATCCGCCGGGCGCGGACTCGTCGCGCTCCATCGGGTACGTCAACCGGTCGGGGTGGGCGCCCTGCAGGTATCGCTTGACGCCCTTCGGGCAGAGCTTGCCTTCGTTGAACGGGAACTCGTACCAGGGCTCGAATCCGACCACGTCGTTGTCGTGGACCTTCAACTTGATGCCGCACTGCTGGCCGCAGAAGCAGCAGTGCGTCTTCACGACGCGGTCGACCTGGAGCCCGGCGTCCCACCCGCCCGGTGGCGCCTCGTTGAGGTGAGGGCCGAACCGATCGATCAGTTCGGCCTCGGACACCGGCTTGTTCGCCATCAGCCGAAACCTCCCACTCGTTGTGACTGCGCCAATGCAACCTGTGTGCGACGGCACCGCGGGCACGTCGCCTGGTAGTTGCCGCCGTCGCCGTCGTCGTAGTCGAAGCCGAGTTCGGGAAGGATCTCCTGGAGGTCGGCGATCTGGCGGGCGCTCGCGAACTCGTCGCCGCACCGGCGGCACTCCGCTGGGTCACCGTTCTCGTTGGCGGCCTTGTAGTA
>CAXAWD010000041.1:0-13974 GCA_963972325.1 uncultured Acidimicrobiaceae bacterium | reverse complement strand
CCATCGTGCCAATATTCACATGCGGCTTCGTGCGCTCGAACTTTGCCTTGCTCATGATTGTTCCTCTTACTCCTGGTGACTACTTGTTGTGACGGCCGCGATCAGTCGCCGCGGACCCGCTTGACGATTTCTTCCTGGACATTGTTGGGCACCTGCTCGTACTGGCCGAACAGCATCGTGTAGTTGGCACGACCCTGCGTGGCCGAGCGGAGGTCGGTGGAATACCCGAACATCTCCGACAGCGGCACCTTGGCCCGAACGGTCTGGGTGTTCCCCGAGGCCTCCATGCCTTCGACCTGGCCGCGACGACGGTTGAGGTCGCCGACGACGTCGCCGAGGTACTCGTCGGGGGTGACGACCTCGACCTGCATGATCGGCTCCATCAACACGGCGCCGGCCTTGGCGGCTGCTTCCTTGATACCGGCCTGGCCGGCGATCTTGAAAGCCATCTCGGACGAGTCGACGTCGTGGTACTGACCGTCGACCAGGGTGACCTTGACGTCGACCATCGGGAAGCCGGCGAGCACGCCGGACTCGAGGCCGGCCTCGACGCCCTGACCGGTGGGGTTGATGTACTCACGGGGGACGCGGCCACCGGTGATCTCGTCGGTGAACTCGAAGCCTTCGCCCGGGTTCGGCTCGACGCGGAGCTTGATGACGGCGAACTGACCGGAACCACCCGACTGCTTGACGTGGCGGTACTCGTAGCTGTCGACGGTCTTCGTGATCGTCTCGCGGTAGGCGACCTGCGGCTTGCCGATGGTGGCCTCGACGTTGTACTCGCGCTGCATGCGGTCGACGAGGACCTCGAGGTGCAGCTCACCCATGCCGGAGATGACGGTCTGGCCGGTCTCGTGGTCGGTGCGGATACGGAACGTCGGGTCTTCGTCGGACAGGGCCTTCATCGCCTTGCCGAGCTTGTCCTGGTCGGACTTGGTCTTCGGTTCGATGGCCACGTGGATGACCGGCTCGGGGAACTCCATCCGCTCGAGGATCACGGCGTTGTCGCGGTCACACAGGGTGTCACCGGTGGTGGTGTCCTTGAAGCCGAGGCCGGCGACGATGTCACCGGCCATGGCGACGTCGAGGTCTTCGCGGTTGTTGGCGTGCATCAGCAGGATGCGGCCGAGCCGCTCGCGCTTCTCCTTGGTGGAGTTGTAGACCTCGTCACCCTTGTTGATCTCGCCCGAGTACACACGGAAGTAGGTGAGCTTGCCGAACGGGTCGGCCACGATCTTGAACGCCAGCGCCGAGAAGCTCGGGTCGTTGGCATCGCGACTGACTTCTTCGTCGCCACGCATGTTCGTGCCCTTGATCGGCGGCACGTCGAGCGGCCCCGGCAGGAAGTCGACGACCGCGTCGAGCATCGGCTGGACGCCCTTGTTCTTGAACGCCGAGCCGCACAACATCGGCACGAACGAGTGCTCGAGCGTGCCCTTGCGAATCGCCGCCTTGATCTCGTCTTCGGAGATGTCCTCACCGCCGAGGTACTTCTCCATGAGTTCCTCGTCCTCGGTGGCGAGGGTCTCCATCATCTCTTCGCGGTACTGGTTGGCCTGATCGACCATGTCCTCGGGGATCTCTTCGATCTCGAAGCTCGCGCCGAGGTCCTTTTCGTCGACGTTGCGCCAGACGAGCGCCTTCATGCGGATGAGGTCGACCATGCCGATGAACGGGGTGTCGACCTCCTGGCCACCGGCGCCGACGGGGAGCTGGATGACGAGCGGGTTCGCCTCGAGGCGGCTCTTCACCATGTCGACGGTGCGGTAGAAGTTGGCGCCGATGCGGTCCATCTTGTTGACGAAGCAGAACCGGGGCACCTTGTACTTGTTGGCCTGACGCCAGACCTGCTCGGTCTGGGGCTCGACGCCGGCGACCGAGTCGAACACGGTGACGGCACCGTCGAGAACGCGGAGCGAACGTTCGACCTCGATGGTGAAGTCGACGTGGCCGGGCGTGTCGATGATGTTGATGCGGTGGTCGTCCCACACGCAGGTCGTCGCGGCGGACGTGATGGTGATGCCACGCTCCTGCTCCTGCGCCATGTGGTCCATGGTCGCGGCGCCGTCGTGCACCTCACCGATCTTGTAGCTCTTCCCGGTGTAGTAGAGGATGCGCTCCGTCGTCGTCGTCTTACCGGCATCGATGTGCGCCATGATGCCGATATTGCGGGTGCGCTCGAGGGGGAACTCTCGCTTGGCCATCGTCAGATCACTTCCGTCTTTCGGGTCGAACTCTCAAGGAACAAAGAACGTGGGTCGAACCGGTCAGAACCGGCCACGTACACGATCGGCCAGTGTATCGGGCGACTCCCGACAACCACCGAGGACGGACAGGTTTCGCGGACGTTCTCCGAGTGCCCGGCGCGAGGGTCGCCCGGGACGGGGTCAGTGACCGGAGATGTACTGGCTCAGCGCCTGGTTCTCCTGCTCGAGTTCGGCCAGGCGCGCCTTCACGACGTCGCCGATCGACACGATGCCGGCGAGATGCCCGCGGTCGTCGACGACCGGCAGATGTCGGATGCGTCGCTCGGTCATCAGGCCCATCAGCCGGTCGACACCGTCGCCGAGCGAGCACGTGATGACGTCGGTCGACATGACCGAACCGACCGTGGCACCGAATGCGTCGGCGCCGGACCGGGCGGCGGCCCGGACGATGTCGCGCTCGGACACGATGCCTTCGATGGCGCGCCCGTCGCCCGAGACGACGAGGGCGCCGATGCCGTGTTCGCCGAGGCGTCCGATCGCGTCGGCGAGCGTGGCCACCTGTTCGATCGTGGCGACGCTGGTTCCCTTGGACCCGATGATCGACTGCACGTTCATGACACGACCCCCATCGCGCTCGTTCCCCGAAACGGCCATGGTAGTGCGTTCGTGAACACCTGCCCAGTCGGCCCGTTCCGGCTCGGGCTGCGATCCGGCCGTGGGCGAAAACGGCGAACGACCCGCCGTGCGGCGGGTCGTTCGTGGAGTTCGTGTCGAGTCGCGACGGGCACGACTCGGAACGTCACCAGCGGTAGTGGGCGAACGCCTTGTTGGAGTCGGCCATCTTCTGCATGTCGTCGCGCTTCTTCATCGCGGCGCCGAGACCGTTGGCGGCATCCATGAGCTCGTTGGCGAGGCACTCGGCCATCGTCTTCTCGCGGCGGGCACGGCTGTAATCGACGAGCCAGCGGATGGCGAGCGTGCCGGCACGGCGAGGACGCACCTCGACCGGGACCTGGTACGTGGCGCCACCGACGCGACGACTGCGGACCTCGAGCGGCGGCTTGACGTTGTCGACGGCACGCTTGACCGTGTCGAGCGGCTCTTCACCGGTCTTGGTGGCGATCAGCGACATCGCGTCGTACACGATCTTCTCGGCGATGCTGCGCTTGCCGTGCAACATGACCTTGTTGATCAGCTGGGTGACGACCACCGAGCGATAGATCGGATCCGCGACGAGCTCGCGGCGGGGTGCGGGACCTTTACGGGGCATGACTCAACGCTCCTGCTTCGCGCCGTACCGGCTGCGAGCCTGCTTGCGGCCCTTGACGCCGGCAGCGTCGAGTGCTCCACGGATGATCTTGTAACGCACACCCGGCAGGTCGCGAACACGACCGCCGCGCACGAGCACGATCGAGTGCTCCTGCAGGTTGTGACCCTCGCCCGGGATGTAGGCGGTGACTTCGATACCGCTCGACAGCCGGACACGCGCCACCTTGCGCAGCGCCGAGTTCGGCTTCTTCGGGGTGGTGGTGTACACGCGGGTGCACACGCCTCGGCGCTGGGGCGAACCCTTGAGCGCCGGCGTCTTGCTCTTGGTGAACTTGGAGCTCCGACCCTGTCGGACGAGCTGCTGGATGGTGGGCACGAGGCAGACCTTCTTCGTTGACGGTGTTGATGCGTCGGTTCGGTGTCGCTGCGTGTCAGCACGACAGAGGGACCTTCCCTCTCACAGGACCCTGCAATGTTATGGGCAGCGGTGCGTCGCGGCAACCCGCGACGTCAGGCGCCGAGGCCCTTGCGGATCCCCTTGGCGGCCCGGTTGGCCGCGGCCACCGTCTCGGACGACAGGTAGACGACCGGGTCGCCGGAGTCGACGATCGAATCGAGGGGCGCGGAACGGCCGATCTCGATCTGCGAGCCCGACATCTGCACCGAGGCCGCGAGGATCTTGCCGCCGTGCAGGTCGGACCCGTTGACCTGGACCCGTGCGTTCGGCGCGGCGACCACACCATCCCACTGGATCGAGCTGGCCGACAGGTTGATCCCGGTCTGGTAGCAGCCGTCCGCCCCGGACAACAGTGCCGGCAGACCGGGGGTGGCCGGGCTCAGCCGGAGGCCGGATCCGGAGACGCCGATCGAGCCGGTGGCGACGATCGTCACACCGGTCAGGTCGATGTTCGACGCCGAAATCTGGACGCTGCCGTCGACGTAGTGCACGCCGGGTTCGACCTCGTCGCCCACCCACCAGTATCCGTCGTGGCGGTGGTAGGCGACACCGAGTCCGAGGGGCAGCCCGAGGGCGAAGTCGGCGACGTTCCAGGCCAGGCCCGACACCGTGGTCGACCCGTCACGCTCGACGCCGTCACTGACGACCTGGTTGGACACGTTGGGCGAACCGCCGTAGGAGATGATCCCGTCGACGGTCACGCTGCTGCCCTGCACCATGATGTCCCCGTTGGCCCGGAGGCTGCCGAGCACGTCGATCGACGAACCGGACAGCTGCAACCCCCCACCGCAGTCGGTGCCGCCGGTGGCGAGGATCGCGTACCCGGCGGTGAGGTCGGGCAACGACGGCACGGTCGTCGTGGTCGTGGTCGTGGTCGTGGTCGTCGGCGCGGTCGTGGTGGTGGTCGTGGACGGCGTGGTCGTGGTCGTCGGCGCGGTCGTGGTGGTGGTCGTGGTCGTGGTGGTCGTGGTCGTGGTCGTGGTCGTGGTCGTCGGCGCGGTCGTGGTGGTGGTCGGTGGCGTCGTGGTGGTCGGCGTCGTGGTGGTGGTGGTCGTGGTGGTGGTCGGCGGGACCACCTGCAGCACGTGATGCTCCACGGCCGGGCCGGCTCCCTGCTCGTTCACGGCGACGATCTCCACCGTGTACGACACGCCGGGGACGAGGCCGTCGAACCCGACGCCGGTCTCGGTCACGGCGTCGACCATCGTCGTGCCGAGCACCGTCGCCACGTAGTGGGCGGCGACACCGAACTCGTCGGTGACCAGCGGGGCGTCCCAGGACAGGCTGACGGAACCGTCGGAGATCCAGACGTCCGCCACGTTGCGAACCGCGCCCGGCGCGACCTGCAGGCCGCTGGCATCCTGACGCCAACCGCCGGCGCCCGACATCGTCGGGGCGAGCACGTCGGCCGGAACGACCTCGATCTCGGAGCCGGGGGTGCTCCAGCCGACCTCGAGATGGTCGAGACCCAACGCGTGCACACCGATCGCCTCGATGTAGTAGGACTCCCCCGCCTCGAGCTCGAAGCTCGGCGAAGTCTGGCTGGCGTAGCGATCCCACTGGTACTGCTCGGTCCAGCCGGAGACGTAGGCGACGGGTACGGCGCCGTGCGCCCAGTCGCCGTCGGCGTTGAAGAGCAGACGGGCGTCGTCGTCACCGGCCAGGTGGAAGGTGTAGACGTCGGTCTGGTCGGGCGTGATCACGGCGCGCAGGCGGGAGGCGTGGTTGTTGCCGCGCATCGGCGGCACCTCGAGGCCCGTGGTGAGCGTGGTGGTCGAGTTCGGCGCGAGGCCGGCGGGCACCGAGGTGAGGGTCCACCAGCCGGTGTCCCAGTGGTCGTAGGTGACGGCCGGATCGTTGCCGGCCGGCGGCGCCACCGGGGTCGGGTACGGACCGGGAGCGGTCACGACGACCCGGCCGACCTCGTTGCGCCGCCCGGCATCGCTCGCCGGCGCGACCTCGACGAGGTAGCGGGTGTCCGGCACCAGGTTGCCGAAGACGACCGACGGATCGTCGGTCGTGACCTCACGGGCCTCGCCGGACCCTTCGAGCCGGACCTCGTACCAGTCGGCGCCGTCGACGGGCGCCCATGCCAGGGCGAGCGTCTCGGGCCCGACGGCCGACGTCCACCGAGGATCGGTCATCGCGGCGGGTAGGCCGGGCAGGCCGACGGGTGTCGCCGACCGCCATCCACCGCCGCCGAGCTGCGTCGATTCGAGCACCCGAGCCGGGATCACCTGGCGGTCGAAACCGTCGGCGAGTTCCCAGGCGACGGAGAAGTGGTCGTTGCCAGACCCCTCCTTGCCGATCGCCTCGACGTAGTAGGACGTGCCGGCCTCCAGCTCGATCCAGACCGAGCGCTGACTCCAGAACCGATTCCACTGCCGATAGGTGGTCCAGCCGGCGATGTAGGCGATGCGGTCGGCTCCCGCCGGGTCGTCGCCCGCGGTGTTCATGAACAGACGCATGTCGTCGTCGCCGGAGACCCAGAATCGATACGGGCCCGACTCCTCGGGCGTCAGCAGCGCGCGCATCCTGGTGGCGTAGGAGTCTCCGATGTCGATCGGCGACTCGAAGCCTCCCACCTGTTCGACGGTGACATCGGGTTCGGTGCCGTTCGGCACGTCGGCGAGCGACTGGCCACCGACGTCGTTCCAACGATCGATGGTGAGGTCGGCCGAGACCACGGGTTCCTCGCCGGCGTACGGCTCGAGATCGTCGACCGCCGGATCGGCGACCATGACCGACGGCGTGACCGACGGCGCGGCCGCGGGCGGCGCGGCTGCCGTGGGCGACGCGACCGCCCCGGCGACGAGGGTGGTGATGATCAGGAGCACCGACGCGCGACGGATGGGTGTCATAACACCCGTATCGGAGCGGGCGACCCCCGACTTCACATGAAACTCACATTCTTGAGCAAAGCCAGAGTCGGGCTAGCGGTGCACGGCCTCGTCGTTCGGTGCCGGGTCGGTGAGCAACGGCTCACCGGCCGGCGGGCGTCGAGGGATCGGGCGTTCGACCAGCTCGCGGACCCGAGCCGAGATCAGCGCTTCGTCGGGGCGCGTGGGCAACCGACCCGCGGCTCCGATGGCCGGCATCGTCGTCGACGGCACCAGCGGTTCGCCGGCGACGCCGGCCGTGGGGATCAAGCCGGCGGCGCGGCGGGCCAACCGGTCGGACTCGACGGTGCCGTTGTCGACGGTGGGCTCCGGCGCATCGTCGGTCGAGCTGCGCCGCGGAAGTCGGCGGTCGCCGAGTACGTCGATGCGCCCGTTGCTCGGCGACGGCGTCGCCCGCACCGATCGGTCGGTGCGGGTGCGCTGCGGCAGACCGTCGGCTCGCACCTCGGCCGGCTCGCGTCGGCGCGGCATCGGCGGATCGTCGACGATCCTCGGCCGTGGGCTCGGCACCGGCCGTGTCGAAGCCGGCGATTCCTCGCCGTCGACGTCGGTGTTCGACCGCCTCGGCAGGCCGGTGACAGCGGCGGCCGGCATCGGCCCCTCGACGGGCTCGACGGTCTCGACGACGTCACCCGGAGCGTCGCCGGCGCCGACGTCGTCCTCCTCGTCGAGATCGTCGAGCTCGTCGACCTCGTCCTCGAACTCGATCGGCGCGTCGCTGCGCGGCGTCACCTTCCACGCGCGCTCGCCGACGAACTCCTTGATGTGCGCCACGCGGGCGATCGTGTTCTTGTACTCCGTGTAGAAGATCGTCGAGAAGAAGAGGTACGCCCAGAACCACGACTTGTGCTGTTTGATCTCCCAGTCCGCCAGCCGGTAGGCGTACCAGGTCTGGACCGGGCCGATGTGGAGCACGAACAGTGTCGTGCAGAAGAAGATCGGCCAGCCGTAGCTCAGCGTGTCGCCGCGTGTGAGCCAGTACGCGACGAGCGGGAAGATCTGCAGCGACAGCCAGGGATACACCTCGCGGTACCCCAGCAGGTAGGAGGCCCCGAACTTCTGACGGAACGTGAGCCCGGGCGACTTCCAGACCCGCAGCGTGTGCATCATCGTCACCTGGAACCAGCCCTGCGCCCAACGCAGCCGCTGGTTCCAGACCTGCTGGAACGTGGTGGTGGCCAATTCGCGCGACACGACGTCACGGTCGGAGCGGATCTTCAGACCACGTTCGACCGTGCGCATCGAGGAGTCGATGTCCTCGGTGAGCATCGAGCCGCGCATCCGGGTCTCGTGCAGCAACGCGGTCCGCCAGTACCCGTTCGAGCCACCGAAGACGCCGAAGCGGTGCAGCTTGGCGCGACCCGGGTGCGCCACGGCGTAGATCGATTCGAACTCGACGGCGATCATCCGGGCGAGTCGCGTCTCCTCGCCGTTCCGGGTCATGCAGTGCCCCTGCACGACGTCGTACCCGTTCGCGAGCCAGCGCCACGAACGTTCGAAGCTGCCCGGCCGTGGTTCGTGGTCGGCGTCGAACATGCCGGTGAACTCGCCGCGTGCCATCGCCAGGACGGCGTTCACGTTCTGCGCCTTGGATGTGCTCCCCTCGACGCGTACGACGTCGAGGTTGTCGTGTTCCTCGGCCAGTGTCGCCAGTTCGCGCTCCACCGGCATCGAGTTCGGCGTGTTGTAGGCCAGGATGATCTGGAGACCGCCGGGGTAGCCCATGTTCAAGAACGCATCGAGCGTGCCCATGATCGTCGCCGCCTCGTTCGGCAGGTACGCGCAGATGATCGCCGTCGCCTCGGGGTACGAGTCGACCTCCGGCGGTTCCTTCTGACGGACGGCGAGTTCGGCCTCGACCAGGATCATCACTCCGGTGAGCACGAGGGTGGCCACGACGGTCAGATACATCCAGTAGGTGATGTCCAGACCGACGACGTTCGCCATGCCCCAGTAGAAGCAGAAGGGGACGAACAGACCGATCACGTAGGTCGAGAGAATCTGGACCGGCGCGCGCAGACGCTCCTTGATGTTCTGCCAGTTGAAACGATCGAACGGCTCGCGTTCGTCGGGTGCCGTGTCGGCGGACATCGCCGGTTCCCAACGGTGGACCCGCAGGTCGAGGTGGCCGGCGGCCAACTCGCGGGCGTCGACGGCGCGACGCACGACGTCGGCTGGATCAGTGCCGTCGTCGAGCGTCGCGACGCCTGCGGAGGGCGTGAGGAGCACGCCCTCTCCGTCCGGATCGAACCGGCGGCCGGCGATCGCCTTGCACACCTTCTCGACCCGATTGATCGCGGCCGGGAGCCTGGACTCCCGAGCCATGATCAGGATCTCGCCGGTTTCCGACACCGTCACGATGTCCATCGGCTTGAGCACGTCGTGCAGGAGCGCGATCACCTCGGTGACACGATCGAACACGTACTCGGCGCCGTACCGGTGCAGCAGGCCGGGCATCTCGAAGATCGAGATCGTGCCGACCATGCAGTTCCTCCCGCCCCGGCTGCGACGGTCGAACTCCGCCGCCAACTCGATCGCGAACTCGGTCGGGTCGACGACTCCTGCCGTCAGCTGACCACGTTCCCGCTCGAGTCGCCGCTGCACCTCGGACGGTTCCGGGGCGCGGTTGATCACCACGCGTTGCGGACGTGCTCCCTGTCGGGGCACGGACGAGACTGATTGATCCAGGTCGGTCATCGTTCGGTGATATATCGGGGTGTTACCACCTGTTATCGGCACCGTGCGTGAACCGCTTGAGGGTCTCTTGACCGAGGTGTACGGGTTGCTTGACGGTCGCCCGGACGCGCAACGGCCCGGAGCCGAAGCTCCGGGCCGTCGTGTTCTCGGGATCGTGAGGATCAGCCGGTGGTCGGTTGCCCCTCGTACGAACCGTGCAGGTTCGCGAGGAACGCTGCCGGGTCCTCGTCCTCGACGTCGCTGGAGTAGTAGGTCATCGGCTCGTACTCGGGAGCTTCGATACCGAACTCCCGGTACTTCATCATGCCGGTGCCTGCCGGGATGAGCTTGCCGATGATGATGTTCTCCTTGAGGCCGATGAGGCCGTCCGACTTGCCGTCGATCGCCGCCTCGGTGAGCACTCGCGTGGTCTCCTGGAACGATGCGGCCGACAGCCACGACTCGGTCGCCAGCGACGCCTTGGTGATGCCCATGATCTCGGGGCGACCTTCGGCCGGGCGCTTGGTCTCTTCGACCATGCGGCGGTTGGTGTCGCGGAACACCTTGGAGTCGACTCGCTCGCCGGGCAGGAACTCGGTGCCACCGGGCTCCTGCACGCCGATCCGACGCGTCATCTGACGCACGATCAGCTCGATGTGCTTGTCGTGGATCGACACACCCTGGTCGCGGTAGACCTTCTGGACCTCTTCGACCAGGTACACCTGCGTCTCGCGGATGCCCTTGATCTCCATGAGCTCCTTCGGGTCGGAGGGCCCGTCGGTGATCAGGTCACCGGCCTTGATCTCCTGACCGTCGGCCACGATCGGACGTGCACCGAGCGGGAGCAGCGTTTCGTGCTCGTCGCCGGCCTCGTCGACCACGGTGACCGGGATGCCCTTGCCTTCGTCCTCGCCGAGTCGCAGCACACCCGTGGCCTTGGCCAGGCGGGCTGCGCCCTTCGGGGTACGGGCCTCGAACAGCTCGACGACGCGGGGCAGACCACCGGCGATGTCCTTACCGGCCACACCACCGGTGTGGAAGGTACGCATCGTCAGCTGGGTACCGGGCTCACCGATCGACTGGGCGGCGATGACGCCGACGGCCTCGCCGAGCTCGATCGCCTTGCCCGTGGCCAGCGACCGGCCGTAGCACAGCGCACACACCCCGAGCTCGGCATCGCACGTGAGCACGGAGCGAACGCGGACCCGATCGATGGCGTCGTCGTCGCGCAGCGTGACGAGTTCGTCGTCGCCGACGATCGTGTTGCGCGGGATGGTCGTGCCATCGGACAGCGTGACGTCGTTGAGCAGCGCACGGCCGAACAGCTTCGTCTCGAGGTAGGTGCGCTGGTTGGCGGTGTCGGCGTGGACGTTGTTGATCCAGATGCCGAGCGAGGTGCCGCAGTCTTCCTCGCGGACGATGAGCTCCTGGGCGACGTCGACGAGACGGCGGGTCAGGTAACCGGAGTCGGCGGTACGCAGCGCCGTGTCGACCAGACCCTTGCGGGCGCCGGGCGTGGCGATGAAGTACTCGAGGGTCTCGAGACCCTCCCGGAAGTTGGACTTGATCGGGCGAGGGATCATGTCACCACGGGGGTTGGCCACCAGGCCACGCATACCCGCGATCTGACGCATCTGCGTCATGTTTCCTCGGGCGCCCGAACCGACCATCATGTCGATCGGGTTGAACCGCTGCGCCTTGAACTCGGCCTCCATCTCGGCCTGGACCTCGGCGGTGGCGTCGGTCCAGATGCGGACCTCCTGCTGGCGGCGCTCGCCGTCGGTGATGATGCCGCGACGGAACTGGTTCTCGACCTTGTCGGCCTGTGCCTCGTACTCATCCATCATCTCCCGCTTCTTCTTCGGCGTCTTCACGTCGTCGATGGAGACGGTGAGACCCGACTGCGAGGCGTACCGGTAGCAGAGGTTCTTGATGTTGTCGAGTGCGTTGGCGACCTCGACCGCGCTGTAGTTGTCGGACAGCCGCTCCACGATCACGCCCATCTCGCGCTTCTTGATCGTGTCCTGGATGTAGCCGAACTGCTCGGCGTACCCGTCCGGCAGCGCCTCTTGGAACAAGGCGCGACCGAGCGTGGTCTCGTACGGCTCGACGCCGTTGCCGGGACGCATCACGATCGTGGCGTGCAGGTCGAGGGTCTTCTCCTCGTACGCCTTCGTGGCCTCCCACAGGTGACGGAACACACGCCCCTCACCCTTGGCACCCTCGACGTGCTCGGTCAGGTAGAACCCGCCGATCACCATGTCTTGGGTCGGGGTCACGATCGGGCGGCCGGACTGCGGCGACAGGATGTTGTTGGCCGACAGCATGAGTACGCGGGCCTCGGCCTGCGCCTCGGCGGACAGCGGCACGTGGATGGCCATCTGGTCGCCGTCGAAGTCGGCGTTGAAGGCGGTGCAGACCAGCGGGTGGATCTGGAGCGCCTTGCCCTCGACCAGCACCGGCTCGAACGCCTGGATGCCCAGACGGTGCAGCGTCGGTGCACGGTTGAGGAGCACCGGGTGCTCCTTGATGACGTCGTCGAGGACGTCCCACACCTGCGGGCGACGACGCTCGACCATGCGCTTGGCGGTCTTGATGTTCTGCGCCAGCTCGAGGTCGACGAGCCGCTTCATGACGAACGGCTTGAACAGCTCGAGCGCCATCAGCTTCGGCAGACCGCACTGGTGCAGCTTGAGGGTGGGGCCGGCGACGATGACCGAACGACCCGAGTAGTCGACGCGCTTACCGAGCAGGTTCTGACGGAAGCGGCCCTGCTTGCCCTTCAACATGTCGCTGAGGGATTTGAGCGGACGATTGCCCGGCCCGGTGACCGGGCGACCACGACGACCGTTGTCGAACAGTGCGTCGACGGCCTCCTGGAGCATGCGCTTTTCGTTGTTGACGATGATCTCGGGCGCACCGAGATCGAGCAGACGCTTCAGGCGGTTGTTGCGGTTGATGACCCGGCGGTACAGGTCGTTGAGGTCGGACGTGGCGAAACGGCCACCGTCGAGCTGCACCATCGGGCGCAGTTCGGGCGGGATCACCGGCACGACGTCGAGGATCATCGCCATCGGGTCGTTGATGCGGCGGCCCGACTCGTTGCGACGGTTGAACGACGCAACGATCTTCAGCCGCTTGATCGCCTTCTGCTTGCGCTGGGCGCTGAGCGGCTTCTGCCCCTCCTGCGGGTCGATCGCGGCCCGCAGCTTGACCTCTTCTTCGTCGAAGTCGATGCGGTTGATGAGCTGCTTGATGGCGTCGGCGCCGGTGCCGCCCTCGAAGTAGTCGCCGTACTTGTCCTTGAGTTCGCGCCAGAGCATCTCGTCTTCGATGATCTTGCGGCTGTGGAGACCCTTGAACTCGTCCCAGGCGCGCTCGACGAGGTCGAGTTCGAGCTCGTAGCGCTCACGGAGCGCCTCGATCTCCTTGTCGGCCTCGCGCTTCATCTTCTTGGTGTCGGTGCCCTCGGCCTCGGCCGCCTCGGCCTCGGCTTCCAGCTCCTTGAAGCGACGATCGACGGCGAGCTCGAGCTCCTTGCGGATCTCGTCACGCTCTTCGAGGTACTCGGCCTCGAGGCTCTCGAGGTCTTCGTGCCGCTTGTCCTCGTCGACCCACGACACCAGGTTGGCGGCGAAGTAGATGACCTTCTCGAGCATCTTGGCCTTGAGTTCTTCCTTCGGCTCGATGCCGGCGAGGAGGTAGGCCAACCACGAGCGGGTGCCGCGGAGGTACCAGATGTGGACCACGGGAGCCGACAGCTCGATGTGACCCATACGGTCGCGACGCACCTTGGAGCGGGTCACCTCGACGCCGCAGCGCTCACAGATGATGCCCTTGAAGCGGACGCGCTTGTACTTGCCGCAGTAGCACTCCCAGTCGCGGGTCGGTCCGAAGATCTTCTCGCAGAAGAGGCCATCCTTCTCGGGACGCAGGGTGCGGTAGTTGATGGTTTCGGGCTTCTTGACTTCGCCGTGTGACCAGAGGCGGATGTCTTCTGCCGTGGCCAGCCCGATCTTGAGCTGGTCGAACATGTTGACGTCGAGCATTGTTGGGTTCCTTTGTCTCTCTCGTCAGTTCCGGTCAGCGAGCGGCGCGCTCTGCAGCACGCCGTGCGTCGTCTTCGTCGGTTCCGCGCTCGGGGCGCGAGATGTCGATGCCCAGCTCCTCGGCGGCACGGAAGACTTCGTCGTCGAGATCACGCATTTCGATCTCGCGTCCGTCGTCGCCGAGCACCTCGACGCTGATGCAGAGGGCCTGCATCTCCTTCATGAGCACCTTGAAGCTCTCGGGCACACCCGGTTCCGGGATGTTGTCGCCCTTCACGATCGCCTCGTAGACCTTCACTCGGCCGAGTACGTCGTCGGACTTGATCGTCAGCAGCTCCTGCAGGCAGTAGGCGGAGCCGTACGCCTCGAGGGCCCACACCTCCATCTCGCCGAAGCGCTGGCCACCGAACTGGGCC
>CAXAWD010000040.1:0-14264 GCA_963972325.1 uncultured Acidimicrobiaceae bacterium | reverse complement strand
CCTCGGCGGCGCCGGCGATCGCTGCGTCGAGCAGATCGTCGGCGAGCGCGTCGGCGTAGGCGGCGGCCTGGGCGTCGAGGTCGACGATCAGCTGATCGAGCCGCGTGACCGCTTCCTTCTGGCGCAGGCGGTCGAGCACACCGTTCTGCTCGTCGGCCAGCACCCGCTTCAGCTTGCGGGCCCCACCCACGATCAGCGGCACGAGCGATTCGTCACGGCGGGAGAACGGCGTGGACTCGGCCTCGGCCACCTCGTCGTCGGCGTCGGTGGAGGCGTCGGTCGCCTCGTCGAGGTCGCCGACCAGCGCCGGTGCCTCGCTGCGCAGGCGCTCGAAGATCCCGCCGACGTCGGGACGATCACCGTCGGTACCGGTGTCGTCCGCGGTACCGGTGTCATCCGCGGTGCCGGTGTCGTCGTCCGACTCGGCCACGGCGTCGGTGTCGTCATCCGTGTCGGCGTCGTCAGCCGTGTCGGTGTCGTCGGTGTCGTCGGATGCATCGGGACGGTCGCGGAACAGCGACACGACGTTGGCATCGCGCGGTGGCTTGGTCGCCGGTGCAGGGTCGGCGGCGACGGCCTCGGGCTCGTCACCGTCCGTGCCGTCCGTGTCGTCCGTGTCGTCCGTGTCGTCGCCGGCGGCGATCTCGACCGTGTCGTCGGTCTCGGCGACGGCGGCCGCGGTGGCCGGCTCGACTGCCTCGGTGTCGGTGGAGACGATCGGCTCGGTTGCGTCGTCGGTGTGGAACTCGTCGACCGCGGTTTCGCTGGCGTCGAGATCGACGGGCTCGCCGTCCGGCCCCGGCCGGGAAGCCGGCTCGTTCCGCGACAGGTCGTCGGCCGGCACCATCAACGGCAGCGGGCCCGTGGTCGGTGAGAAGTTGACGACCTCGGCGGGACCGTCGACCGACTGCAGCTCGCTGGTGACGTCGACCGCGACGAGGCGCGCCCGTTCGAACACCTGGAGCAACCGGTCGCGGCCGTGGACCAGGTCTTCGATCTGCTGACGGGCCAGCTTGGTGCGACGCTCCAGGTCGGCCAGGACGCGCTCACGGTAGGCGCGGGCCTCGTTGACCATCTCGCGACCCTGCTGCTTGGCGAGCGCGACCTCTGCCTCGGCATCGGACGTGGCGTCGTGCCGCTTGCGGGCAGCCTCGACCTCGGCCTCCTGACGCAGCCGGTTGACCTCGTCGTTGGCCTCGTTGAGGATCTTGGCCGCGGTCTCCTCGGCACGGATCTTGATCTGCGACGCGGATTCACGAGCGGTCTGCAACACCCGCAGCGTCTCTTCGCCGAGCAGCCGCTCGACGGTCGCCTCGTCGAGCTCGGGGGCCGGCACGGCCGCCGCCTCGGCCTCGGCCTCACGCAACCGGCCCTCGAGCTGCCGTTCACGTTCTTGCAGACGGCCGAGCTCCGCGGCGACCGAGGTCAGGAACGCACGAACCTCGTCTTGGCTGAAGCCGCGACGGGCTGTGGAGAAACCGGCCTCTGCCACCGACGCCGGCGAGGAAGGGTCTGGTCTCGAGAGCGAGGCAGCCATGGGCACGAGCGTAAACGTCTCGGAGGCAGGTTTGGCGGCAATCGCCGGGGTTCAGCCGCCCTCGGTGTCGGCCGACCCGCCGGGCGCCGGCGGAATCGGGTCGCCACCGATCGACTCGAGCGCCTCGATCGCCTCCTCCAGCGTGCGCACCGGAATGATCTGCAGGTCGTCGCCACCCGCCTGCCGGGCCAACTCGAGTTCGGTGTCGAACGCTTCGCGCTGCGCGTCGGTGGCGGTATCAGAGATCCCCGGCACCAGGAACACGTCGACGCCGGTCTGGGCGACGGCGCTGGCCTTCTGTCGCAGACCGCCGATCGGGCCGACGGAGCCGTCGAGTTCGATGGTGCCCGTCACCGCGATGTCGGCGCCGCCGGTCAGCTCACCCTCGGTCAACTCGTCGATCAGGGTCAACGTGAACGCCAGGCCGGCCGACGGCCCACCGATCGAACCGGTATCGATGTCCAGCTCGAACGGCAGCTCGACCCGGCGGGTGTCGAACGGGTAGAAGCCGACGATCGTCCGGTCGGGGTCGTCGGGTGAGGCCGTGAGTTCGACATCGACATCGATGACGCCGTCGTCGGGCCGGTCGATGCGCATCGACACGACATCGCCGGGCTCCAGGCCGTCGAGCACCCCGCTCAGGCCCCCGACCCCGGCGACCGGCCCCACCTCCACCTCGAGGATCCGGTCGCCGGGATCCAACACGTCGTCGGACGGACTCCACTCGGCGCACTCGGTGTTGTTCTCGTTGGCGGCGAGACACACCATGTCCTGGATCAGCACGTCGCCCTCGATCAGTTCGACGTCGAAGCCGAGCCGCTGCAACGCCACGTACTGAGCGACCTGCTCGGAGGTTCGCATCTGCTCGAGTGCGATCGCCCGGCTCTGCGAGGGTGTCTGCACCCCGTACTTCTCCTCGCTGGTGAGGAACTGCACCGCCGGCTCGTCGCGGCCCGCGAACCACGACAGGATCGACTGCGCCGGCTCGGTCACCGTGACGAAGAAGATGTCGCCCGTCGGCGGAAACTGCTCCGCGGCGTCGCCGAGGTCGCCGAACACGACCCGGTCGTCGACGGGTTGCGCCGACGCCGGCGTGCGTGCGAACGGTGTGCCCTGATCGACCCCGAGACGGGTGTTCTCCTTGGACGCGACCCATTCGGCCGGCAGCACCGCCGCCACGCCGATCGCAGCGAGGACGAGCATCGAGACCACGACGAGCGGGACGCTCCAGCGACGATGCACCCGCGAGGGCAACACCAGTCCGGCGCGCTCCGCGGCCTCGGCGACCGACTCGAACCGCGCCGGACCCGGCCCCTGCGGGGTCTCGCTCGGCGGTAGTGTCGATGTCCGCGTGTCGGTCACTCTTGCGCTCTCTGTTGACGGCCTGACGGTCCGAGCCGCGTTCATCGCAGGCTTGGCGATCGTCGCCCTGTTGCTCACCGGGTGGCGTAAGCCTGCCAGAGCAGAGCCCCGATCACCACGCGGTCCCTCCGGGCGAGCCGCGTCCGGCGTGGTCGTCGATCACCTCGATGCGCCCGCATATCGCCGACCCGGGGTCGTTCGTCGGGTGCTCGCGCTCGCCGCGAGCGGCGGCATCGGGGTACTCACCGGCGTCCTGCTGGCGATCATGACGTCGTTCGCGATCGCCATCGCGGTCATCTGGCTCACGAATCTGCTGCAGCGATGAGCGCCCGAGCCCGCCGGGTGGCGGTGATCGTCGCGGGTCACCGCGGCGAGACCGACGTCCCCGCCCGCCATCTCGACGACACCGACGCCTCCGTCCGCGCGGCAGCGCTCCACGCGCTCGAACGGACCGGCACACTCACCGACGGTCAGGTCACCGCGGCGCTCGACGACCCCGACCCCCAGGTGCGACGCCAGGCGGCCGAACTCGCCGGGCGGCGTCCGACGATCGATCTCGGTCCGCTCCTCCGCGATGACGACGACACCGTCGTCGAGATCGCAGCGTGGGCCTGCGGCGAGCAGGAGCAGATCGCCGACGCCACCCTCGCCCGCCTCGTCGAACTCACCACCGAAGCGGAGCAACCGCTCGTCCGAGAAGCCGCGGCGGCTGCGCTCGGCGCGATCGGCGACGAGCGCGGACTCCCGGCGATCCTCGCGGCCTGCGACGACAAGCCGCACGTTCGACGTCGGGCCGTCCTCGCGCTCGCGCCGTTCGAGGGCCCCGATGTCGACGCCGCGATCGAACGCGCCGTCGCCGACCGTGACTGGCAGGTTCGGCAGGCCGCCGACGACCTCCGCCGAGCGATCGGCGAGGTCGAACTCGGCACCCCCGACGGTCAGATCGAGTAGCGGTACAGGTTGGTCTCGTACGGTTCGAAACCGAGCCGGACGTAGAGCCGGTTGGCCGCCTCGCGCGACGGACGGCTGGTGAGACTCACGTTCTTCGCACCGCGGTGCGCCGCCTCGGCGATCGCCGCACGGTTGAGCGCCTCGCCCACGCCGTGGCCCCTCGCCGAAGCGTCGACCACCACGTCTTCGATCCACGCCTTGAGCCCGGTCGGGATGCGGTAGAACGCCAACGTCAGACTGCCCACGATGACGTCGGCGACACGGGCGACGAACAGCACCGAGTCGGGAGCCTCCACGATCGCCGTCAGGGCAGCAGAGTCGGGCGGGGCCGACGAGGACGACAGTTGGGGAATCAGACGAGCGAACGCATCGACCAGCTCGTCGTCGACACGATCGGCGGGGCGGATTTCGAGGCTCACGCCAGGCGACGCTAGTCCGCCGGTCACGATTCGACAGACCGGCGGCCGGATGTCAAGGTGACACCGATGGCGCAGTCACGAGCCAAGCGCAAGCAGCGAGCCCGCCGCCGCGCGGCGGCCCCGCCGCCGGTCGCCGACACCGCACGCCGCACGCGAACGCGACGGGTGGTGATCGCGTTCCTCGTCCTCGTCGGTCTCGCCGGCATCCTGGCCGTCTCGGCACCCGGCGACGACGGCTCCGGCACCCCGAGCACGCCACCGGCGACCGTCACGCCGGAAAGGTCGACAGAACCTGCCCGGTAGGCTGGCACACGCATGGATCACGTCCGCTGGCTCGTCGACGACGTCGCACTGACCAACCCCGTGGTCGTCGCCGCGTTCACCGGCTGGAACGACGCCGGCGACGCCGCCTCCACGGCGCTCCGCACCATGATCGAGACCAGCGGCGCCACGGCGCTCGCCGAGATCGACCCGGAGCCGTTCACCGACTTCGCCACCACGCGCCCCCACGTGTCGCTCGACGCCGACCGCAACCGGTCGATCATCTGGCCCACCGTCGGCGTGTGGGGTGCCTCGTTGCCCGGCACCGACGTCGTGCTGGTCATGGGCCCCGAACCGGCGCTGCGGTGGCGCACCTTCTGCGAGCAGGTCACCGGCATCGCACAACGCCTCGGTTCGCCGATGGGCTTCACGCTCGGCGCCCTGCTCGCCGACGTGCCACACACCCGCCGCACCCAGATCATCAGCACCGGCACCGACACCGACCTGATCGAACGATTCGATCTCGAACGTTCCCGCTACGAGGGCCCCACCGGCATCATCGCCGTGCTCCACGACGCCCTGTCGCGCAACGGTCTCCCGACCGCCTCGCTGTGGGCCGCGGTGCCCGGCTACGCCTCGCAGCTGCCGTCGCCGCGAGCGGCCATGGCCCTGCTCGACCGACTCTGCACCATGATGGGAACGCCCGCGCCGGTCACGGCGATCGCCAACCAGATCGCCGACTACGACGCTCAGGTCGACGCACTGATCTCCGACGACGACGACCTGATCACGTACGTCCGCCGGCTCGAATCGATGGTCGACGAGATGTCCGACGACACCGTGCTCGACGAGTCACCGATCGACGACAGCGACCCCGAGACGCTGGCGGCCGAGGTCGAGCAGTTCCTGCGCGACCACGACACCGACGGCTGACCGACCGCCGGGTGTCAGCGACGCCACACGTCGGCGCGCGGCAGGTCGAACGCGGTCTTCGCTTCCTCACCGTTGATCGCCGCGAACGCCATCGACGCCCACCAGCTCGCACCGGCCGTGGCCTCGGGCAGTTCCGTCGGGCCGAACCAGCCGACGTCGGACGTCTCCAGCGGGTGGGGGCGCAGCTCACCGCCCGTGGCGCGACAGTGGAACAGCAGCATGTACATCCCGAACCGGGAGAAGCCCATGCGCTGCCCGTCGATCACCGACAGGAGCGACGCCGGCTCGCAGTCGATGCCGGTCTCCTCCTGCACCTCCTTGACCGCGACCTCCTACGGTGAGTAACCGATGTCGGCCCACCCGGTCGGATACAGCCAGATGCCGGAATCGGCCCGCTGCACCAGCAGCAGCTCGCCGTCGTCGTTGCCGACCACGGCGCCGATCGCGACCTTCGGCGTGACGTAGCCGGGCACGCCCTCCCCCACGTTCTGCAACCACTCCTGCACGAAGTGGTCGGTCTCACGGGCGACGGCGACCGCTTCGTCGAGCTCCTCCGCAGCGGATCGGATGTCGGCGGCGACGTGGAGCACCTCCTCGTAGCGTTCGCGCTCGTACAGGCTCTCGGTGAACGCCAGGCCGGTGCGAGCGATGCCGGCCAACGACGAACTCCACCGGGCCAGATCTCGTGCTTCGGCTCGGCCGCTCGACTCGGTCACGGCCGCGAACCTATCCCCGGCCACCCGACACCGTCGACACCGCCCGTCAACCGATCGCGTGGAGTACGGCGCGTTCGATCTCGGTGCGGTGGAACTCGTCGGTGACCAGTTCGCCGGCCCAGTTGCGGACGTAGAACGTGTCGACGACCTCTTGTCCGACGGTCTGCACGGTGGCGTGCCGGATGTCGAGACCGACCTCCGCCAGCGCCTTCGTGATGCGGTACAGGATGCCGATCCGTGTCACGCACGTGACCTCGATCACCGTGGCGTCGGTGGAGGCGTCGTCGTGGAACTCGACGCTCGGCGGTGCCGGTTCGGCCGCCTGCGTCCGCCGCCGACGGCGATAGGTACGAGCACGCTCGGCCAGGCGGGACTCGATCGCCAGCCCACCCTGCAACGCCCGTTCGAGGTCGGCGACGACCGGCGACCAGTCGATACCGCCCCGCGGCGCGTGCACCCGGAACTCCGAGGCGCCCATGCTGACACGGCCGAGCTGAGGTTCATCGGAATGTGCCCTGGCAGTCACCACGTCGAGGCCGTGCAGTGACACGACGCCGGCGATCCGGCTGAACATGCCCGGCTCGTCGCGATAGACGACCGTGAGGCGGTCGACCTCGACGCGGATGTGGTCGTCGCCGGTCGCCATCTGCTCGACGGTGTCGGCGTCGGGGAAGAGGGTCCAGATCGCATCGGCGACGTCACCGCCCCCGAGCACGTGATCGACGCGGGCCACCAACTCGTCGACGAGTTCCTTCTTCCAGCCGCCCCAGGCCGATGGGCCCGTGGCGCGCGAGTCGGCCTCGGTGAGGCGATGGAGCAGCTCGAGGCGCTCGTGCGAACCGACGGTGTCGGCGACCGCCTCGATGGTCATCGGGTCGGACAGGTCGCGCCGCACGGCGACATCGGGCAGCAGCAGGTGATGCTCGACCATCGCCACGATCGTGTCGACGTCGGAGGCGTTCAGACCCATCCGGGGCCCGAGTTCGCGCATCATCTCCATGCCGACCTCGGTGTGGTCGCCGGGATATCCCTTGCCGATGTCGTGGAACAGGGCGCCCAGCACCAGCAGGTCGGGGCGTGCGACCCGGTCGGCGAGCTCGGCTGCGTTCGCCGCCGCCTCCCACAGATGACGATCGACGGTGAAGCGGTGATAGGCGTTGCGCTGCGGCCGGGAACGGACGGGTTCCCATTCCGGCAACATGCGCGAAATGAGGCCGCGCTGGTCGAGCGCCTCGATCACCGGGATCGCACGGTGGCCCTCCAAGAGCAGGGCGACGAGCTTGCTGACGGCACCGGCCGGCCAGCGCACCGGCCACTGGGGCACGTCTTCGGCGAGCCGGTCGAGGCTCTTGCGTCCGATCCGGGCCTCGTTCCGAGCCGCCGCGGTGGCCACGCGGAGCATGAACGTCGGTTCGATCGGCCGGTCGGCGGGGATCGTCACCTCGATCTCCCCGTCGAGCAGCATCACACCGGGAGCGACCTCTTTCGGGATGCCGCCCGTGGTCTTGCCGACGCGGCCCCACGCCTCGTCGGAGATCCACGCGACGGTGCGGGCCGCGGCCGCGATGTCGGCCATCAGCGCGTCGGCCGACTCGGCTCCGGCCGCCTCGGCCGCCGCGTCCTGATCTTCCAGCCGCATCGTGTCGCCCGGGCGGCCCGTCGCGCGGTGGAGCGCGACCCGGGCATCGAGCAACACGTCGTAGCACTCGTTGAGCGCCGAGTTGTCCTCGGCGGACAGCACCAGGTTCCCGCACTCCGCCCACCACAGCGATTGCGCGTCACGGATGCCGCCGTGGCCGTCCTTGAGGTCGGGCTCGAGGATGTACGCGACGTCGCCCGCGTCGGTCTGGCGGCGACGAACCCGGTCGCGCAGTTCTGCGAGCCAGCGCTTCTTGCGCTTCGTCCAGTTGGTCCGACCCGACTCGACGATCGTGTTGCCGATCTTGCGATCGCCGGCGATCGGTCGAGCGGTGAGGAGCGCGGTGGCGGTGTCCAGATCGGATTTGGCGAGTGCCAGGTGTTCGTCGACGGTTCGAACCGCGTGCCCGAGCTTCAGCCCGTGGTCCCAGATCGGGTACCAGATCGCCGACGCGACCGGTTCGATCCGGTTCGTCTTGGACTGGTGGATCAGGATCAGGTCGATGTCGCTCTGTGGCGACAGCTCGCCTCGGCCGTAACCGCCGACGGCGACGAGCGCGAACCTCGGTGCACGAGGGTGGAGCGCACGGGCGTGGGTGGCGAGGGCCGCGATCCACTCATCGGTCGCCGCTGCGAGGCGGTGGCAGTACTCCCGCCCGCCGACAGAGGTGTCGTCGACCGCTGCGCGACGTCGCTCGAACGCGGCCTCCACCGCTGCCTCCGCTTCCGCTGTTGCCTCGGTCGTCGACGTCGTCACGTCGTCCACGGTACGCGGCGCCTCATCGCAACCCGTCATCTCTGCGCCGGGCGAGAATCGTCATCGCCTTCCACGCACCCCACATCAGACCGGGCTCGTGAAGTGACGGGTCGACATCCGACCACGCCGCCGGACCGATCCGGTAGACGTCGTCGGGGAACCGGTCGGCGTCCGGTGACGACGGCGGCACCGCACCGAGTTCGCGCAGGAACCGAGTCGGCTCGGCCACCGCTTCCCGCAGCAGCGTCAACGGCGTCGTGCGCTGCTCGTCGACGTCGGTGCCGAGCAGATCGGCGAGCCGCGCCAGGAGGTCTGCGGCGGCACGATCGACCATGTCGTCGAGATGCGGCTCGATTCGTGCCGAATCGACCCCGCCCCGGACGCCGGCCTCGACGGTCACCCGACGGAGCCAGCCCGGCACGACTCGACGCGCCGAGGCGAGCAGCGTTGCTGCCGGATCGGTCGCGGAGTCGTCGGGCTGCACGTCATCGGCCACCTCACTCTTCTATCGTGACTCGCGTGCGTGCGCTCCCGACCCGATCACGACGCGCGCGATGGATGCGGATCGCGGGCGGCACGATCGCCGCCGCGTCGATCGCTGCGGCGTGCACGGGAGGCGACGACGGCGCGGTCACGTCGACCACCACGGCCGACACGACGAGCACCACGACGATCCCGCGTGATGACGACGGCCGACTCGTCCTCGGCATCTACCTGCCGGTCACCGGGGCCGGTTCCGAGCTGGGCCAGCCGATGATCGCGGCGGTCGAGGACGCGGTCGATCTGATCAACGACGCGGGCGGTGTGCTCGGCAGCGACGTGCGCACGATCCAGGCCGACGAGGGCGCCGGCACCGGGCTCGGCGAACTCCTCGAGCAGGGCGTCGACGCGATCATCGGGCCGGCGTCGTCACTGACCGCCCTGTCGCAGCTTGCGCCGGCGGTCGACGCGAACACCGGCGTCGTCGTCTGTTCGCCGTCGGCGACGTCGCTGCTGCTCGACGACTATCCGGACAACACGTTCCTGTTCCGCACCGCGCCCAGCGATTCGCTGCAGATGGCCGCGATCGCACGCCAGGTCCAACGCACCGGCGCCCGATCGGTCGCCGTCGGCTACCTCGACGACCCGTACGGTCGTGGCCTGCACAAGGCGTTCCTCGAGGAGATCGAGGCGCGTCGGTTGGCGGTGCCGGTGTCGGTCGGCTTCAGCGGTGACCAGACCGACCTGTCGGGGTCCGCGTCGGAGCTGCTCGACGCCGACCCCGGTGTGATCGTCGTCCTCGGCGACGCCGACGACGGGGGGCGGTTGCTCTCCGCGCTCGACGACGCCGAGCAGGCGGCGCCCCAGGTCATCGTGAACGACGCGATCCGCGAGGCACGCCAGACCATCCAGTCCCTGTCCGACGAGTTCCGCGAGCGCCTCACCGGCGTCGCCCCGCTCGCCCGCGGCAACGGCGAGGACGCCCCCGACGGGTTCTTCGCGGCCCACGCCATCGACTGCGTCAACCTGATCGCGCTGTCGGTGGTGGTGGCGGGCACCGACGCGCCGCGCACGTTCCGCACGAACATGGCCGGGGTGAGTGCCGACGGCCGCGCCTGCGACACGTTCCAGGCGTGCTCGCTGCTGCTCCTGCAAGGACTCAACATCGACTACGGCGGCGCATCGGGCAGCGCCGAGTTGTCGAACGCGACCGGTGACCCGATCGAGGCCCGATTCGAGTCGTTCAGCTTCGACGCCGACGGCACCGCGATCCGGTCGTTCCAGTTCGACGTGCCCTGACCCGGGTCAGACGAGGTCGTCGATGTACGCCAGGTACCCGACGTAGAACGTGCCGAAGTCGCCGTAGAGCGACGATGCCTTGTCGTAGCGCAGCGTGTACACGACGTCCTTGATGACCTAGAGGTTGATGCCGAACAGCGTGACGCCCCACTCGTACTCGTCGAGGCCGGTCGAGCCGGTGATGAGCTGCACGAGCTTGCCGGCGTACTTGCGCCCGCTCGAACCGTGCTCGTACATCATCTCCTTGCGCTCCTCGAACGGCGTGGCGTACCAGTTGGCATGGGCCTCGCGCCGCTTGCTCATCGGATAGAAGCAGAACGCCGGCTTCCCCTCGGGCGGCAGCACCGGATACAGGCGGGCCTGGAGCGCCTCCTCGGGCAGGCCGGGCGCGTACTCGCTGACCTCGGTGATCGAGAGGTACGAGTCGACGACGACCAGACCCGCGTGCTGCAGGTGCGTCTGGAGATGACGGAGCGCCACGACGTCCTTGCCCAGGGCCATGAACGCGAAGTCGGCCTTGTGACCGAGGATCGCCGCGGTCACGACCTGACACTCGGCCTGTTCGGCCGCTCGAACGGCGAGGATCACGGCCTCGCGATCGACCGACTCACCCGGCGAGCAGAACAGGTGGAGGACGCAGACGCCCGTTTCCATGCGCATGACCGCAGGCTACCGACCGGGCGTCGCGGTCAGGTGGCCGTGGTCAGGTGGGCGAGGACAGACGCTCGGGCGCGTACACGTTGAAACGGTCGCCGCGCACGAAGCCGGCCAGACACAACCCCGCCCGTCTGGCCGCCTCGACGGCGAGGGCGGTGGGAGCGCTGACCGCCACCACCGTGCCGAACCCGGCGGCCCACGCCTTCTGGACCATCTCGACGCTCGCCCGGCCGCTGACGAACAGGCCGCGGCCGGTCGCCGGCAGGTCGCCGGCGAGCAGCATCGCCCCGACCACCTTGTCGACCGCGTTGTGGCGGCCGACGTCTTCACGGACGAGCAGGATCTCGCCGCCGGCGTCGAAGGCCGCGGCGGCGTGCACCGCGCCGGTCGCGTCGAACAGCCCCTGGCGTCCGGCGACCAGTGCCGGCATCGAGGCCAGCAGATCGAGCGGTATGGGCTCGGTCGCCGGGAGCGGATCGAGGCGCTGGTGGAGTTCGTCGAGTTGGTCGCTGCCGCACCACCCGCAGCTCGACGAGGTGGTGCCGAGACGAGGCGTCGGTGTCGGTGCCCGGCCACCGGTGCCGACGGTGACGACGTTGAACTCGGTGTCGACCGCCGAACCGTCCGCGCAGTAGCGAACCTCCGAGACGGTGGCGCCGGCGAGCAATCCCTCGGTGTGGCAGAAGCCGACCGCGAGCTCGAAGTCGTTGCCCGGTGTCCGCATCGTGGTCGACACGACGGTGCCGTCGAGCTGGATCGTCATCGGCTCTTCGACGATCAGGTCGTCGGGGCGACGCTTCGCTCCGTCGGGCGTCACCGCGGTGACGAGGAAACGCCGGGTGCGGGAGCGACTCACGGCACCAGGCTACGGAACACGGCCGCGGCCCGTGCTGCGGCGCCCGGGTCGAGGTGCAGGAACAGTGACGGCTCCGTCAGCTCGAGTTCGAGGAGCACCGGGCCGGTCGGGGTGCCGACCAGGTCGACCCGTGCGTAGGCAGTCTCGGGCAACCGGTCCATCACGGCGTCACCGACGAGCCGTTCGGCTTCGGTGGCACCGCGCGCTTCGCTGGTTTCGAGGCCGAGCAGTCCGTTGTCCCCACCGGCGGACGGCAACACGACCCGGCGACGGAAGGCGTGGCTGAACTCGCCACCGAGGTAGACCAGCCCGGTCTCACCGCCCTGTTCGACGGCGTCGAGATAGGGCTGCACCATCGCCTCGGCACCACTCCGGACGAGGGACCGGGCGTGCTGCTCGGCGCTCGCCGGATCGTCGCGGGCCAGCAGCACGCCACTGGCGCTCGCGCCGACGGTCGGCTTGACGATGACATCGCCGTCGAACGCTCCCTCGGACGCCGCCCGGTCGATGTCGTGCGGATCACCGACGAACGTGGTGGGGACGATCGGCACGCCGCCTCGACCCAGTTCGGCGAGGTAGCGCTTGTCGGTGTTCCACGCGATCAGGTCGATCGGGTTCCACAGCGTCGACACGTCGCTCACGTGCCGGGCCCAGCGGAGGAAGTCGGGACGGCGCGTGTGGTAGTCCCACGTGGAGCGCACGATCGCGATCGAGCAGGCGCCCCAGTCGACGGTGGGGTCGTCCCATGCGACCACGCTCGCCTCCGGCAGCTCTCGATGGAGCAACGGGAGGTCGGTGTCGAGGTCGGCCGCGGCGCGACACGTGACGAGGGCGAGCACGGGCCAAGACTACGCTCGGCGTCCATGAGCGAAACCAGCACCGGCCGCCTCGTCGCGGCGGAGTTCGTCGGCACCACCGTGGTGATGCTCGGCGGGCCCGGCCTGATGATCGTCGGCGGCGACGACATCGGCACGCTCGGTGTCGCGATCGGATTCGGCGTGTCGATCGCGATCGCGATCGGCGTCCTCGGCGCGGTCGCCAACCCGATGTTCAGCCTGGCGCTCTGGTTCTCGAAGGGGGTCACGACCCGAGAACTGCTGTCCGACTGGGTCGGCCAGTTCACCGGCGCCGTGTTCGGCGCGGCGCTGCTGTTCGGACTCAACGACACGACCCGCTTCGCCACCGGCACCAACGGCTGGGATCCTGGCCGCGCCGACACAGGCGTCGACCTCGGCATCAACCTGTCGGGCTTCGCCGATCTCGGCGTGGTGCTCGCGGCCGAACTCGCGCTCGGCACGATCGTCGTCGTGGTGCTGCTGTCGTCGATCAGCCAGCAGCGCTCGAACAGCGCGATGGCGGCGTTCACCGGAGCGGCCTATGCACTGGGCACCCTGTTCCTGCTCGGCATCTCCGGCGCCGGCATGAACCCCGCCCGCAGCCTCGGCACGGCGATCTTCGCCGACACCGACCCGAACGCACTCGGTCAGCTCCTGCCGTTCGTCATCGTCCCGCTGCTCGCCTCGTTCGCCGGCACCATGATCTGGCTGATGATCGACGACGCCACGATCGACGACACGCTCTTCGACGACACGTTCCTCGAAGACGCGGCCGACGCCGTCACCGGTGACTGACCCGGTGACCAGCGGCACGTACGTCGCGTTCGTACGTGCCGTGATGATCGGCCGCGAAGGCCTGCACCGCCCCGTGCTGCTCGACATGTTCGAACGGGCAGGTGCCACCGATCCGGTGTCGTACATCTCGACCGGCAACGTGTCGTTCTCGATCGAACCGGCAGAGCTCGACCGGGTCGTGGACGAGGTCGAGGCCGAGTTGGAGCGTCTGCTCGAACGACCGACACCGCTCTACGTCCGCTCGCTCGACGAGCTCCGGTCGATGCTCGCCGACGACCGGTTCGCGCAGGCGCCGTTCGACGAGGTCTACGCCCGGCTCGTCACGTTCTTCCGGCCGACGGTGCCGCCGGCGTTCGAGTTGCCGATGACGCCACCCTCCGGCGACTGGTCGATCTTCGCCGGCACGACGACCGAACTGTTCAGCGTCACCCGAGCGTGGCCCGACCGGCAGCCGACGGATCCCGGCGGCGTCATCCAACGCACCGCGGGGCAACTGGTGACGACCCGTGCCCTCGGCACGATCGAACGCATCGTGACGAAGCTCGACGCGGCCGACCGCTGACCGACGCGAGGTCGATCCGGGTTGCCGGAACGCGAACGAGCCCGGGCCGTGCGGCCCGGGCTCGTTCGTCGGTCGGATCGGGCGTCGGCCCGACGACTCAGTGGTCGTGGCCGTGGTGGTCGTCGGCTTCCTCTTCGGGCTTGTCGGCGACGACGGCCTCGGTGGTGAGGAACAGCGCCGCGATCGACGCCGCGTTCTGCAGCGC
>CAXAWD010000039.1:0-14320 GCA_963972325.1 uncultured Acidimicrobiaceae bacterium | reverse complement strand
GGTCGTTGTGGAACCGCGTCGAACCTGGTCTGATGTCCGCGTGCTACACGTACGCAACCTCACGAAGCGGTTCGGCCAGGTGGTCGCCGTCGACGATCTGTCGTTCGACGTCGAGCCCGGCCGGGTGACCGGCTTCCTCGGCCCCAACGGCTCCGGCAAGAGCACGACCATGCGCTGCATGATCGGCCTCGACCGGTACGAGCGAGGCGAGGCGAGCTTCGCCGGCAAGCAGTATCGCGATCTCCCCGCACCGCTCCACGAGGTCGGTGTGCTACTCGACGCCGGCTACGTCCACCCGGCTCGGTCCGGCCGCAACCACCTCCGCTGGCTGGCTGCGAGCAACGGCATCGCGATGAGCCGAGTCGACGAAGTGCTCGAACTCGTCGGCATGACCGATGTCGCCGACCGCAAGTTGCGGGGCTACTCGCTCGGCATGAAGCAGCGGCTGGGCCTGGCGAGCACGCTGCTCGGTGACCCCGCCACCATGATCCTCGACGAGCCCGCCAACGGGCTCGACCCCGAGGGCATCCGGTGGATGCGCGATTTCCTGCGGCACTACGCCGATCAGGGACGCACCGTGCTCGTCAGCAGCCACCTGCTGTCCGAGATGTCGTTGATGGCGCAAGACCTCATCGTGATCGGCAAGGGGCAGCTGATCCAGCAGTCGTCGGTCGCCGAGTTCGTCGCGAAGCATGCGAGTTCGTGGGTCCGGGTCAGGAGCCCTGAGCTGCCGAGGTTGTTGGAGGCCATGAACCGCGCCGGCGCCACCGTGAAGCTGATCGGCGACGCGGCTGCACCCGACGGCGCCGACGTTCGCGGTCTGACGATCGAGGCGGTCGGTGAGGCCGCTCACGCCGAGGGCGTCGTCCTCCACGAGCTGTCGGGCCAGACCGAGTCGCTCGAGGACGCATTCCTCACCGCCACCGCATCCACCCAGGAATACCGCTCGGGGAGCACGTCATGATCAACACACTGCGCGCCGAGTTCATCAAGCTCCGCACGATCCTCGCCCACTGGGTCCTCGCGATCATCGCGCTCGCGTTCCCGATCGTCGTCGTCGCGCTGGTGGCGATCTTCGCCGACTGGAACTTCGGCGTCGACTCCGACGAGATCTCCGGTCTGATCGTCGGCCTGACCGTCGTGTCGGCGATGCTCCTCGGCGCGATGTCGGCCATCAGCCTCACCTCCGACTACGGGCACAACACGATCCGTCCGACCTACGCCGCCACGCCGAACCGTCTTCGGGTGATCGGGGCGAAGGTCATCGTCAACTCGGTCGTCGTGACCGTGATCACGACCATCGCGGTGTTCGTCGCCTGGTTCGTCGGCTCGACGATCCTGTCGACTCGCGACCTGCCGATCTCACTCGGCGATGACGACGTGCTCGCCTCGCTGATCAGCGTCATCGTGCTCGCCGTGTCGGTTGCACTGTTCGCGATGGGTCTCGGCCTGATCATCCGCAACTCGCCGGCGACGGTGACGATCCTGCTGCTGTGGCCGCTGTTGATCGAGGGCCTGGTCGGTTTGGTGCTCAGCCTGATCGGGTGGGACAACGCCACCCGGTGGATGCCCTACAACGCCGCCATCAACGCCGCCGCCGGCACCTCGGACGACTTCTCGACCGAGGTCCTCGGCCGCCCGATGGGCCTCGTGTACTTCGCGGCGGTGTCGGCAGGGCTCGTGGTGATCGGCGCCGTGCTCGACCAGCGCCGCGACGCCTGACCCGGCTGCCGGGTCGGTTCAGCGCGACCGGAGTTCGAGCCGGTCGCGCTGCACGATGCGGTAGTTGCGGTCGTGCTGCTCGAGCCAGCCGAGCCGGATGAAGCTCGCGATCGCCTTGTTGACCCGTTCGCGGGACGCACCGACCATGCCGGCGAGTTCTTCCTGGGTGACCGGGAGCTGGAAGTCGTCGGAGCCGTTGGCGAGTTCGAGCAGCCGCTTGGCGGTGCGGCCGGTGACGTCGAGGAACACGGAGTCGGCGAGCACCTCGTCCATCACGCGGAGACGGGTGGCGAGCAGTCGAGCGACGTTCCAGAGCAGGCGAGGATCTTCGTTGAACAGCTCGCGAACCGGCTCGAACGGGATCTGGAGGACCGCCGACGGCTCGAGCGCCCTGGCGAGCGCCGAACGGGGACCGTCGTCGAGCATGCCCATGTCGCCGAACAGGTCGCCGGGCTCCATCAGCGCCACGACGCTCTCACGCCGGTCGATCGGGCTCGACATCGCGATCGCGATCCGACCGCGTGTGACCAGGTAGAGCGCATCGGGAGCATCGCCCTCGTTGAACAGGACATCGCCTCGAACGAGCTCGCGTTCGTGCCCGGCGTCGGCGACCTCCTGGAGTTGCGCCGGTGCGGCGTCGGCGAAGAACGAGGTGCGGGAGAGTCGCGCGACATGGTCGGTCATCGTTCGGCCACGGTACTACCCTCGGTCGGGTGCCACGCCCACCCATCGTCTGGACGATCGTCGTGGGCGGAGGATCCGGGCGGAGATTCGGGCGTCCCAAGCAGTACGAGATGATCGGCGACGAACGGATCATCGACCGTTCTCGACGCATCTCGGCCGAAGTGTCCGACGGCGTCGTCGTGGTCGTCCCACCCGACGACGCGCAGAGCGAGGGGGCGGTCGCGGGCGGCTCGACGCGTTCGGAGAGCGTGCGCGCCGGGCTGGCCGAAGTGCCCGCCGAGTGCGACGTGATCTGCATTCACGACGCGGCCCGACCGCTCGCATCCGCCGATCTCTTCCGGGCGGTGATCGACGCGCTCCGTCCCGGCGTCGACGGAGCCGTGCCTGGCGTGCCCGTCACCGACACGATCAAGATCGTCGACGCAGCGGGCGGCGTCGTCAACACACCCGATCGATCGACGCTGACCGCCGTGCAGACCCCGCAGGCGTTTCGGGCGGCGGCGTTGCGTGCTGCCCACGCTGATGCGACGGACGGCACCGACGACGCGTCGCTCGTCGAAGCGGCGGGCGGCCGGGTCGTCGTGGTCGCGGGCGAGTCGACCAACCGCAAGGTCACCCACCCCGACGATCTGGCCTGGGTTCGTTCTGCCATCATGGCGGGCGGTCCCGACCGGGGCCACGAGGAGTGACGCCGAATGAAGATCCGGGTCGGACAGGGGTTCGACATCCACCGCCACGTCGACGACGACGATCGTGCGCTCGTGCTCGGCGGCTGCCGGTTCGACGGTGAGCGCGGGCTCGCAGGGCACAGCGACGCCGATGTCCCGGCACACGCGGCAGCCGATGCCCTCCTCGGCGCGGCCGGCCTCGGCGACCTCGGGCAGCACTTCCCCGACACCGACCCGGAGTGGAAGAACGCGGATTCTCTCGAGATGCTGTCAGCGGTCGGGGCGTTGGTCCGCCAAGCTGGGTGGTCGATCGGGAACATCGACGTCAAGGTCGTGTGTGAACGCCCGAAGATCGCCGACCGGAAGGACGAGATGGAGCGCAATCTGACGAACGCCGCCGGGGCACCGGTCACGGTGTCGGGCCGCCGCGCCGAGGGCCTGGGCGCGATCGGCCGACGAGAAGGCATCGTGGCGCTCGCCGTCGCCGTCATCACCGCCGAGGAGACCTCATGAGTGGACGAAGCAAGCGCGGACCGGGTCAGGGCCGCGGCGGTCGTGCCGCCGCAGGTCGCCGGTCGGGTCCGCCGCGCAGCCGCGGCGCCGGCCGCACGGGCCCCGTCCGCCGCGAGGGCGAGGCCAAGCCGGGGCGCTCCAACAAGGGGCTCGGCGGCGAGCAGGTCGAGGGCCGCCAGGCCGTTCGCGAACTGTTGCTCGCCCAGCGCCGCAAGGTGCACGAGATCTGGATCTCGTCCGAGCTCCAAGACTCCGAGGCACTCGAAGACATCCGAACGATCGCCGCCGCCAACCGTGTGCCGATCACGTACGTGGCCCGCAAACGCCTGGAGACCACGGCCCGCAGCGAGGCGCCGCAGGGTGTGCTCGCGATGGCGGCACCGCTGCAAGAGGCCGATCTCGGCCAGTTCCTCCGTCGTCGTGGTGGACGCCCGCCGTTCCTCGTCGCCGTCGACGGGGTCACCGACCCGGGCAACCTCGGTGCGATCGTGCGGAGCTGCGACGGTGCCGGCGTCGACGCAGTCGTCGTGCCGCGCCATCGAGCGGTCCATGTCACCCCGACCGTCGCCAAGGCCTCGGCCGGTGCGATCGAGCATCTGCCGATCGCCGTCGTGTCGGGGCTACCGAGCACGCTCCAGCGCATGCGTGACGCCGGCATCTGGGTGATCGGCCTCGACGACGCGGCCGACCGGACGTTGTTCGAGATCGCCGACCTCGCCACCGACGCCGTGTGTGTCGTGCTCGGCGCCGAGGGTGCCGGCCTGTCTCGGCTCGTCCGCGAGCGCTGCGACATGGTCGTGAGTATCCCGATGTCGGGCCGGTTGAGCTCGCTCAACGTGTCGGCCGCAGCGGCGTTGGCGACGTACGAGATCGCCCGTCATCGAATCGCTCCCCCTGTGTGACCAGGAGACACCATGAACACCGCTGACGACAGGAGCCCGACCTCGCCCGACCCGCTCGAGGGTGCGTCACGTGTGGGTCGCCGTCGCTTTCTCGTCGGTGCCGGTGCCACGGCCGGCGCGGCTGCGATCGCCGCCACCCTGCCCGCGGGCGTGGTCTCCGCCGCACTCCCGATCGGGGCGAGCAGGTTCGTCCCGCTGCCGGCGGCCGTTCGGCTCGTCGACACCCGCAGGCCGACCGAGTACGACTACACACCGCAAGGCGACCGGCAACTGCGCGTCGCGCTCGCCGGCGAGCACGGCGTGTCGCCGCTGGCCTCGGCGGTGGTGCTGACGGTCACCGCGGTCAACGGCGCCAACCCCAACTTCGTGACGGTGTTCCCGGCGGGTGGTTCGGTGCCGACGGCCAGCAATCTCAACCTGGTGTCCGCCGGCGAGGTGACCGCCAACCTGGTCACGGTCAAGTTGGGAACCGGTGGTTCGGTCGCTCTGTACTGGTTGGACGACTGCGACGTGATCGTCGACGTGCTCGGGTACTACGAGCCGGTCGACGGCGCCGTCAGCGCCGGTCGGTTCTCGGGCCTGGCCGAAGCGCAGCGGGCGCTGGACACCCGACCCGATCTCGTCGGACGCGGGTCGTACACCGTGGTCGATGTCACGAGGTACGTGCCGCCCGACGCCTCGTCGGTCGTCATCAACCTGACCGCGACCGAAACGACCGGGCCGAGCTTCTTCACGGCGCTGCCCGATGACGCACCGGAAACGGAGGAACCGGGCACATCGAGCCTGAACGTCTCGCGCTCCGGAGACACCCGGGCGGCCGGAGTGATCGTGCCCGTCTCCACGATCGGCGGGCGCCGCCGTATCAAGATCTTCTCGTTGTTCCCGGCGAAGCTGATCGTCGATGTCGTCGGTCACTTCACCGGCGACACCAGCCCGGTCTCGACGAAGGGTCTGTTCGTCCCGGTCGTCCCCGAGCGCCTGCTCGACACACGACTGCCGGGCCAGATGGGTCGGCTGTGGCCCGCCTGGGTGGTCGAGGCGCCGTTGCCGTCGGCGATCGCGGGCAGTGCGTCGGCCATCGTCGCGAACGTGACCGGGGTCGATTCGCGAGGACCCGGCTTCCTCACGGTCACGGGTGCCCGGCAACGGATCACCACCACATCCAACGTCAACTTCTCGGGCGCCGATCAGGTCGTGCCGAACCATGTGATCACACCGGTCACCGCCAACCACGGTGTCCAGGTGTTCTCGTCGCACGGTGCGCACGTGCTCGTCGACCTGGCCGGCTACTTCACCGGCACACCGGCCGCCGCACAAGAACCTCAATACGTGAACCCGGCGCCCACGCCGCCACCGCCACCCTGGATCCTCCAGGTGCCCCGGATCGGGCTCACGAGCACCGTGTACGAGGGGAATTCAGCGGTCGTGACCAACTCGGGTCACAGTTGGCACTGGTCGGGCACCGGATACCTGGGCGAGGAGAACGCCAACGTCGCGCTGTTCGGTCACCGGACCGAGGCCGGCGGCCCGTATCGATACCTGCACTACCTCGCGGTCGGCGATCTGTTCACGGTCTCGTCGGGCGACCGGCGCGAGTACACGTACCGGGTCGTGCGGCGCGATCTCACCGACTCGCACCACGCGAACATCCTCGCCGCGACGCGGTTCCATCCCGGCACCACGGTGTCGCTGGTGGCGTGCACGGTGGGGTACGACCGTTCGAAGAGTGGCTACCCCGACCCGTGGGCACCGACGAGCCTGCTCTACCGGATCGTCGTGACCGGTGAGTTCGTCTCCTGGCGCGAGTTCTGAGCGACGCTTCGGGCGAATCGTGCGGTGGCGCGGTCGATGAACCAGGGGTTTGGCGGCCGAGTCGCTGCGGTATCACCACCGCATGATCATTCTCGGCATCATCCTCATCCTCATCGGGGCGCTCGCGAATATCGGCATCCTCTACACCATCGGCGGGATCCTGCTCGTCGTCGGCATCGTCTTGTGGGTCCTGGGCGCGACCGGTCGTGCGGTCGGCGGCCGAAACCACTATTGGTGACGCGGACGTTTGCGCCGACGGCGCGGCCGATATTCTGTCGGCGCGCCGGGTTAGCTCAGTTGGCAGAGCACTTGACTTGTAATCATGTGGTCGCGGGTTCGATTCCCGCACCCGGCTCCACTGCGTCCCGTATCGTGCCGTCATTGCGTCGCCTCGTACGATCCGGGCATGGATCTTCGACTCGACGGTAAGACGGCACTGGTCACGGGCGGGTCCCGCGGGATCGGCAAGGCGATCGCCAAGATGTTCGCGGAAGCCGGTGCCACCGTGATGATCACGAGCCGCAAGGCCGATTCGTGCGAGGAGGCAGCCGCCGAGATCGGCAACGGCTGCGTGTGGGAAGCCGGCCACGTCGGCAAGCTCGATGACGCGGAACGTGTCATCGACGCGTGCATCGAGCGGCTCGGCGGGGTCGACATTCTCGTCAACAACGCCGGCACCAACCCCTACGCCGGCCCGACGATCGACGTCGACCTGGCCCGCTGGGAGAAGACGTTCGAGGTCAATCTGACCGCACCGCTGTTCTGGACCCAGCTCGCGTGGCGCACGTACATGCAGGAGCACGGTGGTGTCGTGATCAACATCTCGTCGGTCGGTGGCCTGAGCACCAACCCGGTCCTCGGGGTCTACGACGTGACCAAGGCGGCCCTGATCCACCTCACCCAGCAGCTGGCACCGGAACTCGGGCCGAAGGTCCGCGTCAACGCGATCTGCCCCGGGCTCATCAAGACCGACTTCGCGAAGATGCTCTGGGACGGCGAGCGCGGTGCCGAGGTCGCGGCGTCCTACCCGCTCGGGCGGCTCGGCGAGGTGGACGACATCGCCGCCGCGGCGCTCTGGCTGGCCGCCGACTCGGGTTCGTGGATCACCGGTCAGGCGATCGTGCTCGACGGCGGTGGGTTGGTGCAGTTCCGGGGCGAGTGACCAGGCGGCTGCCCGGCCGCGCCGTTTTTCACGGCGTTCTCACGGCGCGAGCGGAAGGTGTCGATACACCAACCGCAACGTGAGGAGCACGTCATGAAGTTCAACCGCACCACCGCAGCAGTCTCCGCTCTGGTCGCCATCATCGCCCTGGTGATCGGGTTCTTCGCCATCGCGGGAGGCGATGACAGCGCCGCCGGCGATCCCCTCGCTCCCGCCGAGCCGACCACCGAGCAGGCACTGACCGTGTCGGCCCGAGACACCTCGCAGCAGGCGCTCAGCGGCGTCGCCGTCCGTCTGCTCGACGCGACCGGCGCCACCGTGACGTCGGGGACGACGGGTTCGACCGGCGAGGCGTCACTCACGTTCACGCCGAAGGCCGGCACGTACGTCGTCGTCGCCGACGAACCGACCGGCTACCAGGCCCGTGACGACAAGGACGGGGGAGCGACCCAGGTCGGTGGTCCGCCGTGCGACAACGTGTACCTGTGCATCTATCTCACGGTGACCGAGGTGCAGCACGACGACGGCACGACCAGCCTCACGGTCGAAGTGGAGTACGTCACCCCGGACCAGCACGACGACCTCGACGACCTGTGGTTCGAGATGACGCCGCCGGGCACCGCCACCGAGGACGAGTCGGCGCTCGCCGTCGATGACGCCACCGACGAGATCCTGGTCGGTGACCCGGTCGACGAAACGACCGACGACGAGACCACCGACGATTCGACCACCGACGAGGCCGGCGAGGTGGCCGGCGAGGTGGCCGGGCCTCCGGGGCTCCGGCGGATCTGCGCCGACGTCCGCCACACCGAGGTCCCCGAGCAGAACGCTGCCTCCGGTATCTGGGTCCGCGGCGAGGTCTACGGCCTCGACGGCGGCTGGATCTGGGTCGAGGGCCCGACGATCAACAACGGTGACCCGCTTCAGGTCCCGATCGAACACGGTGCGTTCGAAGCCCCGTTCGGCATCAACAGCTACGGCGATCACGAGATCACCCGGTTCGACCTGGGCTCCGACGACATGGAGGACCCCATCGACCTGCTGTCGACGTTGGACCAGGGTCCGGGAGCGGTGTTCCCGGTCGACTCCGACGAGGGCCCGGTGTTCGACGACGAGTGCTTCGACTTCGACCCGCAGGTCGAGACCGACGACGCCACCGACGACGCCACCGAGGTCGCCATCGATCCGCAGGCCGCCGCCGAGGCCGCCGTCGACGAGTTCCTGATCGGCTTCGTCGACGACCACACCACCGGCGACGTCGACCGCCTGCTCGCCACGCTCCACCCGGCGGTGCCGCTGGCCTTCGGCGAGTCGGTGTGCTCCGAGTACGTGTCCCGGACCGCCGGATCGATCGCCGGTGCCGACACCGTCTCGGTCGGGTTGCCCGTTGTGCTCGACCTCGACACACCCAACGGTGTCATCACGTTCCCGGAGGCGATCCCGTTCACGGTCGAGTTCACACTGATCGACGGTTCGACGGTCACGAACGACGCCAACCTCGCCCTCCACGACGGAACGGCCCACTGGCTGACCCGCTGCGGCGTCGACTGATCAGTCGTCGGCGAACCAGCGGCGCTCGACGTCGGCGGCCGCCGCCTCGTCGCCACCCTCCCGATGGAGTCGGGCGAGCGAGTCGTAGTGGGTCCGCTGCCAGGGTTCCGCCCCGATCAACGCCTCCAACGCAGCGATGCGTTGGAGGCGTTCGGCGTCGTCGGGCACCTGCATGGCGGCCCGAACGGTGAGGCGTTCGATCCGTGTCGGCCACTCCTGGGCCCACTCGGCGGCGGTGATGCTCGCGGCGAGACCGTGGCGCAGTTCCGCGAAGGCGGCGGACGGGTCGGTGTCGACCGACCTCTCGACCCGGTCGAGGTCGAGCGAGCCGGAGACCGTCAGGATGTCGTCACCGGCGACCAGGTACTTCGAGGGCTCGCCGGCCGGTCGGTCGGGTTCGAGCACCCGGCGGATCTCGCTCAGCGCGGTACGGAGCAGGGTGCGTCCCTTGTCGGGTGGGCGCCCCGGCCACACCGCTTCGATGACCTCCTCGCGGCGGCGCCCGTCCGGCCCGCCCGCCGCGAGCACGGTCAGCACCTCGAACGCCTTCTTCGACTTCCAGTCGGACCGCGTGATCCGGCGCTGGTCGCATCGCGCCTCGTGCTCGCCGAGCACGCGGACCTCGAGCGCCGGCCCGCCGACGTCGCCCACCGGCTCGTCGAGCACACGATCGGCCAGTCGCTCGACCGTCGCGAAGCCACGGCTGCGGAGATCGCGGAGGCGTCGCCGGTCGCGATCGTGCTGTCCGGCATCGTCGCCGGCCCGGCTGGACCGCTCGCGGATGATCGCTCCGTGGAGGCGACCGAGGTGATGGCGCGGGCCCACGCGCCGCTCGAGTGTCTCGGCGACCGTCAGCGCTTCGTCGGGTCGATCGAGCCGCAGCAGGCTCCACGCGTGAACCGCCGAGGCGGCGACGAATGGATCTCCACCCCCGTCGACGGCCGCTGCGTATGCCGTCGACGCGAGTTCGGCGGCTCGCACGTCGTCGACCCGGCCGACCAGAACGGCCAGGGCCTCGGTCGCGAAGACGTACGCGTCATCCGCGTCGTGTGGCTCGACGTCGTTCGCGATCGGCGGTGCGCCCTCGACGACGTCGATCTGGGCGGTCAACCATCGTGCCATCGCGGAGTGTTCGACACCGGTGAGGGCGGCGCGTGCGCCGACGAGGTCACCGAGGTGCCAGCGCGTCGTCGCCAGCTCGATCGAGATGCGTTCGGCCGATGTCGGGTCGGCGTTGGTGGTGCGGAGTGCGGCTTCCAGCGCGGTCGCGGCGGCGGCCAACTCGCCGCGATGGGCCTCGACCGATCCGAGGGCGAGCAGCGCTTCGCGTCGGGAACGCTCCGACGTGGCCTGCTCGACACGTGCCTCGGCATCGGCGAGAGCGAGATCGACCTCGACGGTCGCCTGTCCGGCCGCCAGGACGGGAGGGAAGCGTCGGCGGAGGTCGGCGGGGAGTCGGTACAGCCAGGTGAGCGCGCGCTCGACGCCGATCTCGGAGAGGTGGTCGGCCAGCACGTCGGAGGCGGCGTGCGGTTCGTCGGCGTCGAGGAGCAGGTCGATCGCCGTGGTGGGGTCGTCATCGGCGATCGTGGCGGCCACCGACCGTCGAAGCTCGGCGACGCGTTCGGGGGCCATCGACTCGCGGTGCGTCGACGCCGCGAACTCGGACATGCGTACGAAACCACCGTGATCGGTGAGCAGCGGCGTCGACTCGACCAGTGCCGCGAGCGCAGCCGACGAGAGCGAGGTGCCGAGCGACGACATGACGTCGAGGGTCACGTACGGCGCCGCGGCCGCCGCGTCGACCACGTCGCCATCCGACGGGTCGGCTGCGACGACCCGATCGAGCAGCGCGGTGACGTGGAGCGCCGGGTCACCGTCGGGGGCGTGCGCGCCCGCGGCCACACCGTGGGCCCAGCCACCGAGCTCGCGGTTCCATCGGTGCGCCGCTCCTGCAGGAGCGCCGTGCCGTTCGAACAGCGCGACGGCCTCGTCGTCGGTGAACGCCAGGTCGGCGGGGCCGATCGACGCCCGCTGTGACGGTGGGAGCAGCCCGATCAGGCCGGCGGGTCGCGTCGACGCGGCAACGATGATCCGGGAGTCAGGTGGCAGGAGCTCGGCGCACTCGGCGAGCATTCGGTCCACGTCGCCGTCGACGGCGAGTTGGTGGTCGTCGACGACGATCGTGAGCGGTGCGGCCTCGGCCAATTCGAGGAGCTGGTCGGCGAGCTCGACCACTCGCCGCGCCGGGAGGAGTTCGCGGCCGAGGGTGTCGGCGACCATGCCGACGATGTCGGTCGCGGTGTCGTACCCGGCGGACAACCGACACCAGGCGACGGTCGATTCCGGCGGTGCGGCGGTGGCGATCTGTGCGGCAGCGGTCGTGACGCCCGAGCCGACCGGGCCGTGGACGATCACGAACGGTCGGTCGGCGACGGCGTCGACCAGGCGCGGCCGGGCGAGTCGGTCGTCGATTCGTGGCGCTCGTGTCAGGAGCTTCGGCCGGCCCGCCATCGCATCGACGGTAGCGGTCCGGAGGTGGGCGGTCGTGCGCCCGCCTGCCGCCGCTGGCCTACGCTCGCGACGATGGCCGGGGACGATCTACGCGGGCGCCGGCTGGGCGGGTTCGAGCTCATCGAGCCGCTCGGCGAGGGGTCGTTCGGTTCGGTGTGGCGTGCCCGGCAACTCCGGCTCGATCGCGACGTCGCCGTCAAGGTGCTCGACCCGCTGGTCGCCCGCGACCCGACCGCAGCCCGACGATTCGAGCGTGAGGGTCGAGCGGCTGCGTCGCTCGACCACCCGTCGATCGTGCCGGTGTACGAGGCGGGTGACGACGACGGGTTGTACTACCTGGCGATGCGGCTGGTCGACGGCGAGACGCTCGCCGACGTCATCGAACGCGAGTCACCGATGTCGCCGGCGGCCGTTGCCGAGGTGCTCCGTCCGATCGGTGACGCCCTCGACGCGGCACACGCGACCGGGCTGATCCATCGCGACGTCAAGCCGGCGAACATCCTGATCGAAGACGGTCGGCCGTACCTGGGCGACTTCGGGATCGCGGCATCGACGCGCGAGCTCGGGCGGTACACGACGGGCAGCATCGGCACCGCCGAGTACATGGCGCCGGAGCAGGCCCGTGGCGAGGCGGTGGACCATCGCTCGGACCTCTATGCGCTGGGCTGTGTCGCGTACCACGCGATCACCGGGCGTTCGCCGTTCGCTCGGGACGACATGGTGAGCACGCTGCTCGCGCACTCGGTCGACGAGGTCCCGCCGACCGGCGACCCGGCCCTCGACGCGTTCTTCGCCCGTGCGCTCGCGAAAGACCCCGACGACCGGTTCGACACCGCAGCGGATCTGGTCGCCGCGCTCCCGACCGGGCCGCGGCCGACCACGACGGTGGCATCGGGAGCCGCTGCCGGGTCGCGTCCGTCACGCCGGCACGTCGTTGCGCTCGCCGTCGTCGGTGCGTTGGTGGTCGTGGGCGGGCTCGTGCTGGCTGGTCGCCGGGCCAACGCTCCGGTCGATGACGGAGCGACGCCGGTGACCGCCGCACCCGGCACGACCGACCCAGCTGCGTCGACGACATCACCGACCACATCACCGGCCACATCACCGACCACATCACCCACGTCGTCGCCCGCGGTGCCGGCGACCGCGCCCGGCGGGCCGGCGTTGCGGTCGGGCGGGAGCGTCGCTGTCGGCACGAGCCTCGACCTGTCCGAGCCGAATCCGCACGCGAGCCTCGACACCGCCAAGTTGTTGGCCGGGTCGGTGCTGCCGGTCATGTATGCGATCGACGAACACCTCGACCCGTACCCGAGCCTCGCGACCGGGCCGCCGGTGGCCGGCGACGACCCGCTGCTGTTGCGCTGGACGATCCACGACGACCGGGTCTGGAACGACGGCGAGCTGGTCACGACCGCCGACATCGTCGCCACGTTCGAGTACCTCACCGCCAATGACACGAACGCGGCCAACACCGCGCTGTACGACGACGTCGTCGCCGTGCGCGCCGTCGACGACGTCACGGTCGAGATCGAGTTGAGTGAGCCGAACGGCGCGGCCTACCTGATGTTCTCCACCATCCACCCGATCGTCTCGGCGGCCGCCTGGCAGGACCACCTCGGTGGCGGTGGGAGCGCGGCGACGTTCCTCGACGACGGCGTCGACTTCGCTGCGGGCCCGTACCGGTTGGCGACCCGCCAGAACCCGGGCGAGGTCGCGTTCGCTCGCAACCCGACGTGGACCGGCACAGCGCCCGCCCTCGACCGGGTGGAGTTCGCCAGTTATCCCGATTCGGCCGCGCTCGTCGAGGCGCAGCGCCGTCGCGAGGTCGACATGATCTGGGTCGACGACGTCGAACGCACCGAGGTGCTCGACGCCGCAGCGCTCGACGACACCGATGTCGTCGTCGGCGACGCCGACGTCGCGGTGCAGCTGACCATGAACCTGCGGTCGGGCCCGCTCGCCGACCCGCTGGTACGGCGCGCGATCCTGCATGCGCTCGACCGCGACCTCATCGCGGACATCGCAGTGGGGCGCAAGACCGCCTCGGTCGCGTCGCCGTGGAACAGCCTGGTGTTCGCCCCGGCACAGCGCGGCAACGACGAGCCGTTCGCCGACCTGCTCGACGTCGACGAGGCCGAACGGCTGCTCGACGAGGCCGGCTGGGTGCGTCCCGACGACACGGTGTTCCGACGCAAGGACGGCCAAGACCTGGCGATGACCCTGGTGTTGAACGCCGACTCCGACAGCATCAACACCGCGCTCGCGGTCGAGACGGCGCTCCAGGCGATCGGGGTCGACATCACGGGTACACCGGCGAGCGTCGAGCTCACGAACGAGCGGTTGACGACCGGAGCGTTCGACCTGCTGCTTCAGTACCGGATCCTCAACAGCGACCCGATCGCCGCCGAGTTCTCGTTCGCCTCGTGGGCGTGCCCGGCCACGATCGAGGGATGTACGGGCAGCGGCGTGAACGTGGGCGCGTACGCCGACGCGGACCTCGATGCGGCGTTCGAGCGGGCGGCGGCGACGAGCGACCCCGTCGAGCGGGCCGCCGAGTTCGCGCGGATCGACGCATCGCTGGTCGGCGGCGCTCCGGCGGTGCCGCTCTACGTCGAGCCGGCATTCACCGCGTTCCGAGACGACATCGGTGGCGTGACCGTCGCACCCACGCTCGGTCCGATCGTCAGCGTCGCCGGTTGGGGGTTGCTCGCCGACGAATGACGGGCGTGTCGGCGATCAGCGGAAGTCGAGTCCGGCGAACTCCCCGGACGACCGCCACTCGTCGATGTAGGCGA
>CAXAWD010000038.1:0-14344 GCA_963972325.1 uncultured Acidimicrobiaceae bacterium | reverse complement strand
CTCGACGTGGGTGACGATGCGGCGTGCGACGTCGTCGTCGTTGCGGGCGAGTGCGGCGACGACATCGAACTGCACGATCTCGCTCAACACGGCGTCGTCGGCCGGTGGGTAGACCGGGACCGTCACCGGCGCCGGTGGGGTCGGTGCATTGACCGGTTCGACCGAGGGCGCGTGCGACCCGGCGTCATCGCCCGGCCGCGGCAGCGTCTCGAGTGGCCGCAAGGTCGGTGGCGTCGTGACCATCGCGCCGGCCTCGTCGCCCGGCGAGCCGGTCTCGCCGCCGTCGGTGGCGATCCGAACCACGGCGACTGCGACACCGGCCACCACGCCGACGATCATCGCCACGCCGATCAGCCGACGCCAGTTCGGCGGTGTCGCGTCGGGCCCGTGGTCGGTCGCCCCGAGCGCGTCGTCACCGGTGAGCGGGACGTCGACGACCACGGCGTCGCGGCGGTGGGCCGGGGCGCTGTCGGCAACGGGTCGCTCCCAGCGGTCAGTCAAGCCGGACTCCGCGCTGCGACGTGAGCCGCGTGTACACCTCGGGGCGCCGGTACCGCTCCATGTCGAACAGCGTGCCGGTGTATTGGCGGCACCAGTCGAGGTCGCAGGCGGCGATCACCAGCTCGTCGCCGGCCGTCGACGACCGGGCGAGGATCTCGCCGGACGGCGCGACGATCAACGTATCGGCGAGCGAGTCGACGCCCTCCTCGACGCCACCCTTCGCGACGACGACCACGAACGTGCCGTTCTGATAGGCGCCCGACTGGGCGACCAGCGCGTTGTGGAACCCCTGCAACGGGTTCTGGCTCGGGTCGGGTGCGTAGTGCAGCGGCGTGTTGTAGCCGCAGAGGATCAGCTCGACGCCCTGGAGGCCCATCTCGCGGTACGACTCGGGCCAACGCCGGTCGTTGCAGATCATCATCCCGACCCGGCCGCCGAACGCCTCCCACACGCCGAACCCGTCGGGCGACGGTTCGAAGTAGTACCGCTCGGCGTGCTGGAACGGCCGGTCGGGTTCGTGCTCCTCGTGGCCGGGGATGTGCACCTTCTTGAACGTGCCGACGATCTCGCCGGAGCCGTCGACGAGCGTCTGCACGTTCCACCGGTGCGTCGTCGCGTCGGGGCCGTCGCCGTCGCGTTCGAGCAGCGCGTAACCGAGGCAGAAGCCCACGCCGAGTCGCCGTGCCTCGTCGAACAGCGGCTGCGTCGCCTCGTTGGGCATCGAGGTCTCGTACCAGTGGTCGGCCTCGGTGATGTCGTCGACGAACCACCGCGGGAAGAACGTGGTGAGTGCCAGCTCGGGGTACACGACGAGGTCAGCGCCGGCCTCGGCGGCCTCGCGGAGCAGCGCGATCAGCCGCTCGACGACCGCCGGCCGATCGTCGGCGCGTTGGATCGGACCGAGCTGGGCAGCTGCCACCGTGACGTTGCGGGTCATGCCCACAGTCTGGCCGGTCGCAGCGAGGCGTACCATGGCGACTCGTGACCGCGCTGCGACGTCCCGACGATCTGCACGAGTTGGAGGTCGCCCTGCTCGATGCGATCGAGGTCGCCGTCGACACCGAGCCGAGCGAGGTGGGTCTCGCCCCGGCGCAGCTCCGCGGCATCTTCACGGCCCAGGTGCAGAGCCGTGTCATCGACCACACGGCTCGTCGGCTGCGGGCGCAGGGCCGCGGCTACTACACGATCGGGTCGGCGGGTCACGAGGGCAACGCGGCCATCGCGGCCGCCCTGCGGCCCACCGACCCGGCGTTGCTGCACTACCGCTCGGGCGGCTTCTACTGCGCTCGCGCCCAGCAGGTGCCCGGGCACGACCCCATCCACGACGTGCTCGCCGGGATGCTGGCGCTCGCCGAGGAGCCGATCGCCGGTGGGCGTCACAAGGTGTTCGGCCATCCCGATCTGGCGGTCATCCCGCAGACGTCGACCATCGCGTCGCAGGTACCGCGGGCGCTCGGGGTGGCGTTGGCGATCGCGCGAGCCCGTCGTCTCGGCCTCGCGTCACCGTGGCCGAACGACGCGGTCGCGGTGTGTTCGTTCGGCGACGCGAGCGCCAACCACTCCACCGCGCAGGGAGCGATCAACGCCGCCGCGTACGCCGCCCACGCCGGCCTCGCCGTGCCGCTGCTGCTCGTGTGCGAGGACAACGGGCTGGGGATCAGCGTGCCGACGCCGTCGGGCTGGGTGGCCGCCGCGTTCTCCGGGCGTCAGGGGCTCCGCTACGTCGCCGTCGACGGGAGCGACCCGGCCGCCGTGTACGCGGCCACGAGCGAGGTGGCCGCCGAGATCCGGCGCACGCGCCGTCCGGTGCTGCTCCACGTGTCGACGGTCCGGTTCCTGGGGCACGCCGGTACCGACGTCGAATCCGGCTACCGCTCCGCGTCGGCGCTGCGCCGCGATCGCGAACGCGATCCGATCCTCGGTACGGCGCGCTCGCTGATCGGGATCGGAGCGGTCACCGCCGACGAGTTGATCGGCGAGTACCTCGCCGTCACCGAGCAGACGCGGTCGATGGCGGACGAACTGGTCGGGCACGACACGTTGCAGACGCGAGACGAGGTCATCTCGCCGCTCTCGCCGCACCACCCCGACCAGGTCGCGCTCCAGGTCGGGGCGTCCGCCCCACCCGAGCGACGATCGGCGGTGTTCGGGGCATCGTTGCCGGAGGACGAGGGTCCGCTGACGTTGGCCGAGACGATCAACCGCACGCTCTCCGACATCCTCGCCGCGACCGACAACACACTGGTGTTCGGCGAGGACGTCGCCGTCAAGGGCGGCGTGTACGGCGTCACCCGCGGGCTGCAGAAGCGGTTCGGCGCAGCCCGGGTGTTCGACTCGCTGCTCGACGAGCAGTCGATCCTCGGCAACGCGCTCGGGGCGGGGGTCTCCGGTCAGGTGCCGATCCCCGAGATCCAGTACCTCGCGTACGTGCACAACGCGATCGACCAGTTGCGGGGCGAGGCGGCGAGCCTGTCGTTCTTCTCCAACGGGCAGTACCGCAACCCGCTGGTCGTCCGCATCGCCGGCTACGCGTACCAGCGGGGATTCGGCGGACACTTCCACAACGACAACGCGATCGCCTCGCTGCGTGACATCCCGGGTCTGGTGATCGCCTCGCCGGCCCACCCGTCCGACGCGGCGCCGATGCTGCGCACCTGCGTCGCCGCCGCGATCGCCGACGGCACCGTGTCGGTGTTCCTCGAGCCGATCGCGCTCTACCACCAGCGCGACCTGCACGACGACGGCGACGGCGTCTGGCTCGCCGACTACGCGGCCCCCGATCGCTGGGCCGACGAGCACGTGCCGATCGGGAGCGGTCGCCTGGTGCGCGAGGGCGACGACGTGCTGGTCGTCACCTGGGCCAATGGCCTGGCGATGTCGCTGCGGGCGGCTCGCCGCCTCGCCCGGCAGGGCGTGTCGTGTCGGGTGTTCGACCTGCGCTGGCTCGCGCCGATGCCGATCGACGACGTGCTCGCCCACGCGTCCGACGTCGGCCGGGTGCTGGTGGTCGACGAAACCCGCGTCAGCGGTGGGGTCGGCGAAGGCATCGTGGCGGGCCTCGTCGGCGCCGGTTTCACGGGCCCGCTGAGGCGGGTGGCGGCGGCCGATTCCTTCATCCCGTTGGGCGACGCGGCCGACCTGGTGTTGGTGAGCGTCGACGAGATCGTCGACGCCACCGTGGATCTGGTCGGCTGACCCCCGGTCGAAGCCTCGGTCGAAGCCTCGGTCGGGGTGCGCGCCCACTACGTTCTGTTCCGTGAGTTCGATGAAGGACAAGATCGACGACCTCGGAAAGCGTCGCGAGGCGGCACTGGCGGCCGGCTCGGAACGCTCGGTCGAACGCCAGCACGCCAAGGGCAAGATGCTCGCCCGAGAGCGGATCGAGTATTTCCTCGACGAGGGGAGCTTCCACGAGCTCGACATGCTCGCCCGCCACCGGGCCCACGAGGCCGGTCTCGGCGAGCGGCCCTACACCGACGGTGTGATCACCGGTTGGGGCACGGTCGACGGTCGCAAGGTGTTCGTGTTCTCGCAGGACTTCACCGTGTTCGGCGGAGCGCTCGGCGAGGTGTTCGCCGAGAAGATCCACAAGTTGATGGACCTGTCGCTCAAGACCGGTGCGCCGCTGATCGGCCTCAACGACGGTGCCGGTGCCCGCATCCAGGAAGGTGTGGTCAGCCTCGCCAGCTACGGCGGCATCTTCCGCCGCAACGTGCAGGCGTCGGGTGTGATCCCGCAGATCTCGGTGATCCTCGGGCCGTGCGCCGGTGGTGCCGTGTACTCGCCGGCGATGACCGACTTCATCTTCATGGTGCGCGAGTCGTCGCACATGTTCATCACCGGCCCCGACGTGGTCAAGACGGTCACCGGTGAAGAGGTCACGCTCGAGGAGTTGGGCGGAGCGATGTCGCACGCCTCCAAGTCGGGCGTCGCCACCTTCGTCGCCGACGACGAGAAGGCGTGTCTCGACGACGTTCGTTTCCTGCTGTCGTTCCTGCCGGCCAACAACCTCGAGCAGCCGCCGGTGGAGGAGCCGACCGACGATCCCGAGCGGCTGTGTCCCGAGCTGACCGACATCCTGCCCGACAGCCCGAACCTGCCGTACGACATGCACGCCGTGATCAAGGCCACGGTCGACGACGGCGAGTTCTTCGAGTACTTCCCGCACTGGGCCAAGTCGATCCTGTGCGGGTTCGCCCGCATCGACGGTCAGCCGGTCGGCGTCGTCGGCAACCAGCCGATGATCCTCGCCGGTGTGCTCGACATCGAATCGGCCGAGAAGGCGGCGCGGTTCGTGCGCACGTGCGACGCGTTCAACATCCCGATCGTCACGTTCATCGACGTGCCGGGGTTCCTGCCGGGTGTCGACCAGGAGTACGGCGGCATCATCCGCCACGGCGCCAAGCTGCTGTACGCGTACTGCGAGGCCACGGTGCCGCGTATCTCGGTGATCACCCGCAAGGCGTACGGCGGTGCGTACGTCGTGATGGACTCGAAGTCGATCGGTTCCGACCTGTCGTTCGCGTGGCCGTCGGCCGAGCTGGCGGTCATGGGCCCGCAGGGCGCCGTCGAGATCGTGTACCGCCGCGAGCTGCAGCAGGCCGCCGACCCCGTCGCGCGCCGCGCCGAACTCGTCGCCGAGTACAGCGAGAAGTACGCCAACCCCTACGCGGCCGCCGAGCGCGGGTTCGTCGACGACGTGATCGACCCGGCCGAGACCCGCCGCAAGGTCGTCGCCGGGCTCCGGGTGTTGCGTTCGAAGCGTGAAGACCTGCCGCAGCGCAAGCACGGCAACGTCCCGCTCTGATCGCAGCCACCGCTCCACCAGGTCGCGACGCTCGCGATTCGGTGGAGCGGTGACCGACACCACGGCCAACCGGTGCTACAGAAGTTGCGCCTCGATCAGGGAAACCCGCCGTTGTGGAGGCGGATTCAGGCGGACGCGCCGGTGTACCGGTTGCCGGCGATGAACCTGTAGCCAGCGTCGACGTCGGTCCACGGGAAGGTGCCACCGGCCCCGACGCGGCTGTACTGATCCAGGTGGTCCGCTCCGGACGAGTCGATCTGGGACAGGCCCGAGTTCACGATCCGCTCGGCAGCAGGCTGCGGTCGACGAAGTCGTCGAGTTGGCCGGGCTCGACCTCGAGCAGACCGGCGGCGGTGTACTGGCCGATGAACGAGTTGACGGCGCCGTCGGGGACCTCGAGGCTGAACGTGTACTCGGGCGACGCGGCGATCGCCTCACCGGGATAGCCGAGCGCCTCGGCGAGCGCGTCGAGCGAGTCGGCGTCGTCGTGGTAGCCGGCGCCGAGATAGGTGTCGATCGTGCGCTGCATCGCCCGGAAGAAGGCCTGCCCTGCTTCGGTGCGGCCCTCGATCACATCCACGGTCGAAAAGTAGGCGGCCGTCGGCACGGTGTACTCCTGCACGATGAAGGCCGTACCGGCCGTCTCGAGCTGAATCGACAGCGGAGCGGCGGCCATGATCGCGTCGGCCGCGCCCGTCTCGATCGCAGTGACGTACGAGGGAAGGTCGGTGAGCTGCAGCAGGGTCACGTCGTCGATCGTCAGGCCGGCGGCGGTGATCGTCTCGTACAGCGGATACACCGATGGTGCTCCCCAGCCGCCGGGACCGACGCCGATCGTGGTGCCGGCCAGCGACGTCGGGTCGAAGCTCTCGGCGTCGTCGGCGAGGCGGGTCGACACGTACAACCCGGCGTGCGCACCGGCTGGTGAGGCGGCGATGTCGACCGCTCCGGCGACCCACCGCAGTTCGACGCCCTGTGCGAGCGCGTTCAACGCGAGCGCCTGGGGACCGCCGTAGAGCATGTCGAGGCGACCCTGTCCGGCGGCCACGAACAGATTCGGAACCGTGTCAACGACAACCTCGACGTCGAGGTTCTCCGCTTCGAACTCGCCGAACGCCTGCCCCAGGAACAGGGGTGCTTCGAGTTCGAGTGCGATCGGTATGCCGACCGTGAATGTTTCGCGTTCGGCGAGAGGCTGCGGGGCAAGCGGGTCGGACGCCGGCGCGTCGGTGGTGGTGGGATCGGTCGCCGATGTCGTCTCGGCCGGTGGGTCGGTCACCTCGGGGGCATCGGTCACGACCGGTTCGTCAGGCTGGGTGTCGTTCGATTCGGCGGGAGCGGTCGTGTCGCCCGCCGTGTCGTCGTCGCCTCCGCAGGCGGCGGCTCCCGCGCACAGGGCGAGTGCCAGAATGGTGTGTCGGAGTGTTCGCATGAGGAACCTTTCGTTGCTTCGGTGACCGGGTGGTCGTTGGGGATCGGTGGATGGGTCAGTCCTGGGGTTCAGCCCATGGGCTGAGGCGCCGCATGCCGGCTGAGACAGCGAAGGTGAAGGCGACACCGAGCACGGACGCGACGATGACGCCGGCGTAGGTGCGGGCCGGCAGGAACACCTGCCACGACGTCCAGATCAGGCTGCCCAAACCTTCGCCGCCGACGACGAGTTCGAGACCGACCACCACCAGCACCGACATGCCCGACGCGACCTGCATCGAGGCCGCCACACCCGGGAGCGCGCCGGGAACGATGACATGCCGGAGCACCTGGAGGCGCGACGCCTCGAACGAGCGGGCGGCGTCGAGATATCCTGTATCGATCGATCGGATCGCTCCGGCGACGCCGAGTGCCACGACGAAGAAGACCGAGACCGACAGCAGCACCAACTGGGGTGTCTCGCCGAACCCGAAGATCAACAGCAGCACGGGCAGTAGGGCCAGCTTGGGCACCGTGTAGAAGGCGATCAGCAGGGGTTCGAAGGCGGCCCGGAACAGCCGCACGGTCGCCAGCAGTGCGCCGACAATCCAGCCGCTCGCCGTGCCGATGCTGAAACCGATCAGGAGTTTGCGGGTGGTCGCCCACAGCGCCGACGTCATCGACCCGTCGTCGATCGATTCGATCAGCGCGTCGAAGATCGTGGTCGGCGCCGGGAAGAAGCGGACGTCGATCGCGTCGGCTCGGGCAGCGATCTGCCAGAGCGCGAACAGGGCGATCGGGGTTCCCCACGCGAGCGCTAGCTCGATCCGTCGTCGGCGTCGCTGGAACCCGACAGGATCGCGTTCGGCTGCGCCCGGGGAGCGGACGACGCTCGCCTCGCTCGACCGGTGGTGGCTCGGAGCGTTCATCGCGAACCCCCGTCGACGTCGGGGCGGTGGGCCCGCTCGACCTCGCGGCGGAGCGCCGCCCAGAGTTCTTCGCGCAGTTCGCCGAACGCCTGGTCGCCGCGAATTTCGGCCGATCGCGGTCGACCGAATGGCACGGTGTGATCGGCGATGATCCGTCCGGGGCGGCTCGACATCACCAGCACCCGGTCGGCCAACACGATCGCCTCGTCGAGGCTGTGGGTGATGAACAGTACGGTCCGCTGCGTGGCCTGCACGAGGTCGAGCAGTTCGTCTTGAAGAATCGTTCGGAGCTGCGCGTCGAGGGCGGCGAAGGGCTCGTCCATCAGCAGCAGTTCGGGATCCGCAGCGAAGGCGCGAGCGATCGCCACGCGCTGGCGCATACCACCCGACAAGGTGCCGGGCATCGCGTCGGCGAACGCTCCGAGGCCGAGTCGATCGAGCCAGTCGTCGACGATCGCGTCGGCGTCGAGGCGCGCTGTCGCCATCAGGTCGAGTCCGAAGCGGACGTTGGCGCGCACCGACTTCCACGGGAAGATTCCGTAGTCCTGGAACACCATCGCGAGCAGTCGGCGGGAGTCGCCTCCGGGCCGGAGCTCGACGCTGCCGGCGGTTGGCTTGGTGAGGCCGGCGGCGATGCGTAGCAGGGTCGATTTGCCGCAGCCGGACGGGCCGACGATGGCAACGAACTGGCCCCGCGGCACGGTGACGTCGAGTGGGCCGAGCGCGTCGATGGTGTGGCCGCGCCGGGCGGCGAACGTGCGCGTCACCCCGGCGGCGGTCAGGATCGGGTCGGCGCGCGCGCTCACGGTCGTCGTGTCGACGGTCGGCGCGTTCACGTCGGCCCCGGGCTCTGTCGGTCGGCGTGGGACCGCTTCCTGCGGTGCGGTGCGATGAGTGGAGTCGGCCGGCGCGTCATTTCGACTCCGTCGCGAGGCGCTCATCGGCGGGCCACCAGGAGTCGGTCGCGACGGCCGCTCCGCTCCTGGCCGCGTCGATGAACGCGGTCGTCGCACGCGTCACGGCCAGCACCGCCTCGGCATCGCCTCGGTAGATCGGCGCTGGGCCGGCGATGCCGCCGAGCCCGTGGTCAGCGGCGCGAACGACGGCGAGGTGGCGTCCGCCGGCGGGAGCGAGGTCGAACGCCTCGCGGCGCCACTCGAGTCCCTGGCCGCGGGCGGCGATGTCGTGTTCGCCGGAGATCACGAGCCACGGGATGTCGATCGCAGCCCACGAGTCGCGCGTCAGACCGCGTTCGCCGCTGCCTTGTGGGGACATCGGAATCGCCGCCGACACCGATTCGTGGGCGAACGACTCGAGCCCGTTGCCGCGGTCGATCCGAGCGCCGCCGATCAGTTGTGCGGTGTGGCCCCCATAGGAGTGCCCGGCCACGATCGGCCGGTCGGGGCTCGCTCCCGGAACCGTCCCGAGCAGCTCGTCGAGTCCGTCGATCACCGCGCTCGCGTCGAGCGCCCTTCCGATCCACTGATCGGTGTCGAACATCAGCCCGAGGGCGTGCTCGACCACCCGTTCGTTGGTCATCCAAGCGGTCGGGTCGCTGCGATCGATCGACTCGTGGGGAAGCGTGCGTGCGAGGTGCGCCAGGCTGTCGCTGAACTCGGGTGCCACAACCGCGTAGCCGCGTTGGGCCCAATGGCGTTGGAGGGCATCGTAGGACTCGGCGCCCATGCCGAGTCCATGGCAGAACACGATCGTGCCGAGCGACGCGATCCGTGGATCGTGAAGGATCCGGGTGGCGACCTGCGCCCGCACCGGTGAGCTGGTCGAGAGCGTGTGCCAGCGCGCGTCGAGGTGCACGGCCATCAGATCACCCCCTCCGTTCGCAGCCGGTCGATCATCTCGGGCGGTAGGCCGGCGAGCTCGCCCCACACCTCGTCGTTGTGTTCGCCGAGGCGGGGCGCCTCGCGACGGAGCGAGCCCGGTGTCGCCGACATGCGCGGGAGCGGTCCGACGACCGGCATCGGGCCGAACTCCGGGTCGTCGACGGTGGTGTATGTACCGCGCTCGCGATAGTGCGGGTCGGCGGCGATGTCGGCGGCGCTCATCACCACGCTCGCCGGGACGTCGTGATCCGCGAGTAGATCGACGATGTGTTGAGCGGGCTTGGTGGCGACCCAATCGGCGAGCAGTGTGTACAGCTCGGACTGGTTGGCGAGCAGATCGTCGCGAGCGGCGAACCGGGGATCGTCGACGAGCCCGGGACGACCCATCGCCGTCGCCAGGCGGGCCAGCAGTGGTGGGGTGCCGGCGTGGATCGAGACACGGGCGCCGTCAGCGGCGGCGAAGTCGTCGGCGGGGACCATCACCGGGTTGCGGTTGCCCGAGCGCTCACGAACCGCTCCGCTCAACTCGTACACCGCAATCGATGACTCGGTCGCGCGGGCCGCGGCCTCGTAGAGCGCCAGGTCGATGATCTGGCCGGTCCCACCGCGAGCGTCGCGATGGTAGAGCGCGGTGACCATCGCGAACGCGGCGAGATAGGCGGTCATGTAGTCGATCATCGAGTAGCCCGAGCGGACCGGAGGACCGTCGGGGTGGCCCGTGGCATACGTATGGCCCGAGAACGCCGCCGCGATCCGATCGAATGCGCCTCGGTCGCGGTACGGCCCGGTCATGCCGTAGCCGGTGATCACGCCGATGACGAGGTGCGGGTGGCGCTCGAGCAGGTCGGCGGGAGCGAGGCCCCATTTCTGGAGCGTCGGCGGTCGGAAGTTCGTCACAACACCGTCGCAGGTATCGAGCAGGGCGTGCAGCGGTTCGTGCGCTTCGGGACGTCGGAGGTCGAGGGTGACCGAGCGCTTGTTGCGCGCCTCTTGGACCCACGGCACCGACCGTCCGCCGGGCGTGCCCGAGAGCCAGCGCATCGAGTCGCCGCGGCCCGGCTGTTCGACCTTGATGACGTCGGCGCCGAAGTCGCCGAGCAGGGTGGCGCAGACCGGCGCCGCGAGCACGGTCGACAGGTCGAGAATGCGCAGATTTCCGAGTGCTGTGTCGGCGCTGGTGGCGTCGTCGTTCATCGGTGTGGTCACGTCCGCACAAGTCCCCTCATCGCCGGCAGAGTTAGTAACAGATCGTTACTAAGTCGCCACCATAGCTATCATCACTCGACATGGCAAGCGATGCGACCGCGAAGAGTTCCGACGACGACTCGACGCGCGAGTCCGGTCGCGGTCGACGCCCGCGCGACCGTCCTCGCACCGAGGCCGAACTGCTCGAAGCGGCGTGGGAGATCCTGCAGCGCGACGGGGTGCTCGGCGGGGTCAACCTGATGAAGATCGCCGAGCACGCTGACGTCAACCGGGCCCTGATCTATCGGTACTTCGGGTCTCGCGAGGCATTGCTCCAAGCCGCACTCCGCTGGCGTAACGACACGACCTCGACCGAGTTCGAACAGGGTCGCCAACTGCCCTTCGTCGAACGTCGACTGCACGCCTGGAGCCAGGTCCTGAGCGATCCGACCTATGGCAAGGTGCTCGCGCATCTGGCGCTCAGCGGCGATACCGAGTTCAAAGCGATGCCGTTCATCGCACGCACGCGCGAGTCGCTCGAACACGATCGTGTCACCGGGGCGCTACCCGAATCGATCGACGGGCCGGCGGCACACGCGATGAGCGTTGCGACCTATCTCGGCTACTCGGTGTTCCGGGAGGTGGTCGCTCGCGAACTCGATGTCGAACCGGCCGAACTCGACCGACGCGTCGAGTCGGTCTTCGAGCGGATGATGCGCGGGATCGCGGGGCAGACCGGCCCGACGGGGCCGGAACCCGAGTGAACGCGGTCTAACCATGCCGGCGCCGACGCGATCGTTCCTCCGCTGGACGAGATGCCCCGTGAACGTCGAAGGAGCGCTCCGGAGGACAAATGCCCGTCTGCCGCTTCGAGAGCTGACAATCTGGCCGGGTGAGCAACGTTCCGCCGCCTCCACCCGCATCGCCGCCTCCCCCGCCTCCGCCGGGCAACGTGCCGCCTCCCCCGCCTGCCTCGCCTCCACCCGCCCCCGGGTACGGAGCCTCGGCCGTGCGGCAGTACGCCGGTTGGTGGCAGCGCGTCGGCGCCGTGATCATCGACGGGCTGACGGCGATTCCGTTCGTGATCCCGGGCGTCATCGTGCTGTTCGCCGGGCCGACCGAGGTCAACTTCCGGGAGAACGGTGTCGACGGGACCGGGTTCTACGAAGAGCCCACCGGGGGCACGATCGGGCTCGCCATCCTGCTGTACCTGGCCGGTGCCATCGCCTTCCTCATCTGGTACTGCCGACGCGTGAGCCGTACGGGGTCGAGTATCGGCATGGGCGTGACCGGCTACCGGATCATCGACGCGCGCACCGGCGGCAACATCTCGATGGGCAAATCGGTCGGTCGGTTCTTCGCTCGCTACCTGAGCGGGCTGCCGTGCTACCTCGGCTACCTGTGGCCGCTGTGGGACAGCGAGAACCGCACGTTCCACGACATGATCGCCCAGACCCGAGCCGTCAGGAAATAGCCCGACGGCCGGAACGGGCCCTCGACGTCAGCGCACCCAGTCGTCGGGGTCGATGCCCAGCTTCTCGAGGCGTTGCTGGAGGAACACGGGCACCTCGTATCCCTTGCCGGCCTCCAGATCGGCGACGTGGTCACCGTCCTCGGCCCACATGTGGCAGGTGCCGATGTTCATGCGCCATGTCCCTTCGCTGCGGTCGGGCGCGACGCCGCCCTCGATGCCGCGTTCGCGCGCGTCGGCCGCCCGCATCGACCAGAAGCACTGCATCGCCACAGGGGCCATCGCCTGGAGCAGCGCGGTGATATGGGTGCAACCCCTGGGGCCGCCGAAGAGTTCGCGCACCTTGTGGGTGAACCCGCGGGCGATCGACAGGCCGATCAGCTTGCCGTAGTGCTCGGTGATCGTCGGGCAACCCGGCATCGGATGGGTCTCGAACAGAGCGCCGGCGTCGACGATCTCGAGCGTGGGGAACGCGATCTCGATGTCGAGCTGCATGTGGTGGATCGTGAGCGGCTCGGGATCGTCGGCCAGATACAGGCCGGGCGGCTTCTGGTCGCGCACGGCACCACGGATCACGATGCGGTCGTGGTCCTTGCGATACGCCCGGACGCGGTACTCGCGGTCGTGCAGGATCGGCATACCAGGGGGGTCGGCATCGAGGATGGAGTTGGTGTCGAACAGGTCCACGCACCGATGTAACCAGAGGTGGGTCGGTCGCGCCTCAGCGAGCGGCGTGCACTAGCGTCGTCGCCGTGGGCAACACGGAGATCTCACCGGCACCGACCGACGAAGAGGCCGCAGCGGTCATGGCCGCGGTCGAGGCGCTCTGGCCCAAGCCGGCGCCGATGGTGAGCGGTCCGCGCGACCGCTCCGCCGCATGGCGGTTCAGTGGCCGATGGTGGCAGCGCGACCGGTTCGCTCCCGCCGACCGTCCCTGGACCTGACCGCACGTGGACCTGACCACCGTCGCCGACGACCTCGCCGTCGTGCACGACGGGGCCGACGTCCACCGCGCCGAGGGGCTCGACCCCGACACCGAGTTCGAGGTCGGTGGTTGCACCGGCCGCACACTGCCCCGACCGTCCGGCGCCCTGCTCGGTCGCGTCGGCACCGTCAACGACGTGCACTTCGGCGAGACCGAGGCCGGTTGGCTCGACGACTCGTTGCCGGAGGAACGGGCGGGCATCGTGCGGCCGCTGCCGGGCGAACCACCGTATCCGGAGACGATGAACCGGGCCGCCGCCGACGAGATGCAAGTTGCCGGCCTCGATGCGGTGATCGTCAAGGGTGATCTCTCGGTCGACGGACGCCCGGAGGAGTGGGCGGCGTTCGAGTCGTGCTACCGGTCGGTGTTCGGCGACCGGCTGCACGCGGTGCGGGGCAACCACGACGCATATCACGGTCAGACCGAGTACGCCGGCGACCGCTGGATCGACCTCGACGGCCTCACGATCGGGCTGCTCGACACGGTGATCCCGACGAAGACGACCGGCGGGCTGCGCGCCGAACAGGTCGCCGCGATCGACGCCGCACTCGGCGCCCGCTCGCAGCCGGTGTTGCTGATGGGGCACCACCAGCAGTGGATCGGCGAGGCGTCGGGCCGTCGCAGCGACGACTACTTCGGCCTGCATCCCGATGCGAGCGACGCGCTCGACGAACTGTGCGTTCGGCACCGTCACGTGATCGGGTACACCGCGGGTCACACCCACCGGCACCGGGTTCGACGGATGCGTCGCAGCGGTGTGCCCACCGTCGAGGTCGGGTGCGTCAAGGACTTCCCCGGCACGTGGGCCGAGTACCGCGTGTACGAGGGCGGGGTCATGCAGGTCGTCCACCGGATGTCGTCGCCCGAGGCGCTGGCGTGGAGCGAGCGCTGCCGCACCCTGTACGCCGCGTACGGCGTCGGCTACGAGGCGTACGCCCTCGGGCGACTCGACGAACGCTGTTTCGTCTTCCCCGACCGCGCCGCCGGTCCCTGACGGTCCTCGGGGCGCGTCGCGCCTGGTCAGGGTGGGTCCGCGAACCGTGCGACACCCCGTGGTCATCATGGGGGCATGGACATGTTGTTGGTCGCTGTACTCGTCGTGGTGGTCGGGGCCGCCGCCGCGCTCGCCGCGGTCGAGGTCACTCGCCGGCGGTACGACTCGATGCTGCCCGTGATCGACGCCGAGGCCGAGGCCGAGTCGACCGAGCCCGAGGT
>CAXAWD010000037.1:0-14414 GCA_963972325.1 uncultured Acidimicrobiaceae bacterium | reverse complement strand
GGGCCCCGGGCCAGTTGGACCCGAACCGCGTGGCGACACCGCCGACCCAGGCGACCGATCGCAACGTGGCCGTCACCGACCCGGCGTGGCCGTCGAGTTCGTCGGCCGCCGCACGCAACGTGCCGGCGATCCGTTCCAGTTCGTCGGCGTCGGCGCCGAGCAGGGTGGTGCGCATGGGGATCCTCGTGATCTCAGGAGCGGCGGGACGCCTGCTCCTGGCGATTGGCGTGATAGGTCGCCTGGCTCGATGCCTGCGACATGTCGCTCGTGATCGTCATCAGCGCCGGGCTGTGCACCCGCCGCCACTCGTCGACGAAGCGGTCGTGGTCGACGCCGGCCCATGGGAGGCTGTCGACGATCGCAGCCAGCCGTGCGCGGCTCGCCTCGATCTCCTGCTGCTTCCGGCGCAGCGACCAGGCGAGACCGCGCAGGGCGGCGATATCGGCACCGAACATCGGCATGACGGATCAGCCTCAGCGGCTGGACGCCTGCTCTTGCTCGTTGGCGTTGCGCTGGGCCGTCTGCGCGGCCTGCTCGAGCCCTTGGACGACCGTGTTGAGCGCCTGCCGGTAGCGGCCGTTCCACTCGCCGTGGAACTGCTGGCGGTCGGGCCCGTTCCACGGGGTGGAGTCGAGCTGGGAGGTCAGATGCTGGCTGATCGTCTGGATCTCGTCGGCGCGGCTCTTGAGCTGCTTGGAGAGCGTGCGAACGGCGGGGATGTCCATCCCGGTGAAGTTGGCCATGATCGTTCCTTTGTCGTGTCCGGTCGACCCCGTTTGGTCGACACGGATCACGGTACGGAAGCGGGTGGCCACGGGGAATGGGGAGAAGTCCCCGCCGCCGGCTCGCCCACGAACGGTCACGGCGGGTCGGTGTCGCTCGTCGAATTCCCCGCCATGATGACGGCATGTTCCTCGGCGACGACCTCCTCGCCTTCCTGGCGCTGGCCCTCGGCGGCGCGCTGTTCGTGGGCAACCTCGCCGCGATCGTGCGGCCCCCGGCCGAACCGCGCGAAGCAGGCAACCTCGACCACGCACCGGTCGGCCGGAGCCTCCTCTATGCCGGTCTGGGACTGGTGGTGGCCGTGTGGGCCCTCGCCACCCTCGTGTCGGGGTGACGCAGAGCCGGGTTCGGCGGCGTCAGTCGTTCGACGGGGTGACCGTCATCGTGACCGAGGTCTCGCCCTCGCTGCCGGTGCCGATCGCCACCATCGCGTCGTACGAGGGGCCGCTGTAGACGAGCAGCGCACCATCGGATGTCGTCGTCACCTGCTGCTGCTCGTACCCCGCCGACTCGAGTGCTGCCTGCGTGTCGGCCGTGACCTCGGCGACCGGCACCGACGACGTGCCGGCGAGCGAGAAGGCCTGGCCCTCGTCGGAGTTGGCGGACTGAGCGTAGAGCACCACGAAGTCGTTCGGCACCGGGATCTCCGACGGGAACCCGTCGGGCAGCTCACCGCCCTGGGTGAACACCGCGGTGCCGTCGTCGGACTCGACCACGGTTTCGCCGTTCTCGGACTCGATCGTGAACGATCCGTCGCCGTCCTCGCCACCACCCTGGATCGAGACGTTGCCGTCGCCGTCGGTTTGGATCGAGAACTCGCCGTCCTCGGTCTTCACGGAGAAGTTGCCGCTGTCGAGGTCGATGTCGACGTCCCCACCGCCCTCGGCCTCGATCTGCTTCTCGATCTGGTTCTCGGCGATCCGCTCCGCGATGTCCTCGCCGCTGCATGCGGTCGCCACCAGGGCGAGTCCGATGATGATGAATCCGTGACGCTGCTGCACGTCTACCTCCTGTCCGCTGGGACGATCGTGGCAGATCCGGTCGTCCCGTGCCCGGGTTTTGCCACCCGTACACTGGGCGAATGTCCGGACGCCCCCTGCAGATCACGTTCGTGTCCTCTGCGAAACACACCGGGCAACTGCCCGACAGCGACGCCGAGGTCGCATTCGTCGGCCGATCCAACGTCGGAAAATCGTCGCTGATCAACGCGCTCGCCAACCAGAAACAGCTGGCGCGCGTGTCCAACACGCCGGGCCGCACCCAGCTGATCAACATCTTCGAACACCGCGGCGGTGGCACGGTCGTCGACCTGCCCGGCTACGGCTACGCCAAGGTGCCCGGGCACGTCCGTCGCGAATGGCCCGAGATGATCGAGGGCTACCTGCTCGAACGCGACGGTCTCGAGATGGTGTTCGTGCTCGTCGACGGCGCGATCGGCCCGACGCCGCTCGACCAGCAGATGCTCGCCTGGCTGCGCGACAACGAGATCCCCCACACGATCGTCGCCACGAAGATGGACAAGGTGAAGTCGTCGAAGCGGCGCACGCGGAAACGTGAACTCGCCGACGGGTGCATGTTGGAGACCGGCGACATCGTCTGGGTCAGCGCCGCGAAGGGCGTCAACATCGACCAACTTCGCGGGTTGGTCACCGCTCACCTCTCCTGACCGGCGGCTCCCGCCCGCCCCGGTCGCTCATCGGGCGACCCGTCGGCCATCATGTTCGGGTGATCGAACACTTCAACGAGGCCTGGAACGAACTGACCGCGACGGGCGCCCCCTTCGCCATGACCGAGATCGAGGTGCGCGGCAATCCGATGCGGGTGTTCGACAGCGCACCGCCGTCGATGCGTTCGCTGTGGGAACTCGCCACGTTCCACGGTGACAAGCCGTACATCGTCTTCGAGGACGAGCGCTACACATACGCCGAGATCGACGCCCGCGTCCGCGCGCTCGCTGGTCTGCTGCGCGACGAGCACGGCGTCGGGTCCGGCGACCGCGTCGCGATCGCGATGCGCAACTACCCCGAGTGGGTGATCGGGTACTGGGCGATCGTGTCGCTCGGCGCGGCGGTCGTCGGCATGAATGCCTGGTGGACGAGCGCCGAGATGAAGTACGGCCTCGCCGACTCCGGCTCGAAGGTGCTGATCGCCGACGACGAGCGACTCGAGCGGGTCCTCCCGGTGCTCGACGAGTTGCGGGCCGTTGCACCGCTGCACGTCATCTCGGTCCGCAGCGACCGCGATCTGCCCGACGACGCCGCTCGGTGGACCGACGTGGTCGACCCCGACCGGGCCCCGGCAGCACTGCCACCGGCCGACATCGACCCCGACGACGACGCGACCATCTTCTACACGAGCGGCACCACCGGGGCACCGAAGGGCGCCCAGCTCACGCACCGGGGATCGGTGCACAACGTGTTGAACCTGGCGTTCATGAGCGCCGTGTCCACGATGGCCGACGCCAAGGCTGCGGCAGCTTCGGGCACCGCCGTTCCCGCCGCCGACCCGGCCACAACCGCTCCCCCGGTGTTCATGGCACCGACCCCGCTGTTCCACGTCACCGCCAACAACTGCCTGCTCCAACCCTGCACGATCGCCGGCGGCGCGATCGTGTTCATGTACAAGTGGGACGCGGCACGCGCGCTCGAGCTGATCGAGCGCGAGCGCGTCACGAACTTCTCGGGCGTACCGACGATGAGCCGCGAAATGCTGATGCACCCCGACTGGGATCGTCGCGACACGTCGTCGGTCAAGGGCATGGGTGGCGGCGGCGCACCGATCCAGCCCGACCTGGTCGACAAGATCGACAAGTCGCTGTCGGGCGGTGTGCCGTCGACCGGCTACGGCCTGACCGAGACACACGGCATCATCACCGCCAATCAGGCGAAGCTCTACACGGCCAAGCCGGCGTCGTGCGGGCGGGTGGTGCCGACCCTCGACGCCAGGTTGGAGAACGCCGACGGTGAGATCGTCGAAGGGCCCGACGCGCTCGGCGAACTCTGTGTGCGCGGATCGATCGTGATCAAGGGCTACCTCAACCGTCCCGAGGCCACCGCCGAGGCGATCGTCGACGGCTGGTTCCACACCGGCGACATCGCCCGCATCGACGAGGACGGGTTCGTGTACATCGTCGATCGGGTGAAGGACATGGTGCTGCGCGGCGGCGAGAACGTGTACTGCTCCGAGGTCGAGGCCGCGATCTACGAGCACCCCGATGTCGCCGAGGCCGCCGTGTTCGGCGTGCCCGACGACCGGCTCGGTGAAGTGGTCGGGGCCGCGATCGTCCTGCGGTCGGGTGCGTCGATGACCGACGAGGAACTCGCCGCGTTCCTGGGCGAGCGCCTCGCGAAGTACAAGATCCCGACGGCGGTCTGGTTCCGGACCGAGGAGCTGCCGCGCAACGCCAACGGCAAGTTCGTCAAGCGCGCACTGCGCGACGAACTCGTCGGCGGTTGATCGGCGACCGACGCCTTAGGCAGGCGCCACCGGCGATCGGGTCGCTCGCCGCAGCGATCGCAAGCTGAGCCGCCATCGAACCCGTTGCCATCGGGTCCGTTCGTCGCGGATCGCCTGCTCGACCGCGGAGCCCGTGAGCACCGCGTCGTCGGCGAGCTCGTCGGCCTGCCCGGTTGCGCCGAACGTCACCTGGGTCGACATCGCCGCCAAGCGTCGAATCTCGTGCGGAGCCGTCGATGCCAGCGGGGCCGCGGCGGAGGCGATCGTGTCGTCGGTCCAGCTCGGAGCGATCGTCATGCCCGCGTCGACGAGTGCGTCGGTCGCGTTGGCCCACACTCCACGCACCCGCACGACCGGGTCGGCCGCTCGCAGCCGACGTCGGCGGCGGCGATGTTTGAGACCGATGATGGTCCCCACCGCCAGCAGCAGCGGTAGCAGGCCGATCGCGGATCCGATCGCCCCGATACCGAGCCAGCGACGCACACCGGCCCACCGATCGGTGCCGGTGGCCGTCTCGGGTGCTTCCTCGTCGGTCGGCTCCACGTCGTCGGTGGGCGGAGCGATCGGCGGCTGCGCCGCCGCAGGTGTCTGATCGTCGGGCGGCGGTGCCGGATCTTCGTCCTCGGTCGCCTCGACCTGCGGCACCGGGTCGAACGGCACCCATCCGACATCGTCGAACCTGACCTCCGGCCACACCGCAGCCATGCTCGAGTCGATGACGAGCGACGGGCCGAGCGCATCGGGGGGCACGATGAAGCCGGTGGCGACGCGGGCGTCGATCCCCAGCGACCGAACCATCAACACGAAGGCCGTCACGAACTGCTCGCGCGTCCCCCGCTTGGTCTCGGTTACGAACCGTTCGATCAACGCGAGCTGTTGCCCACCGCCCGGGGCCGAACGGTCGAGCTGCCAGTCGTCACGCATGGTCGATTCGAGTTCGCGGAGTTGCTCGATGACGGTGCCCTCGCCGGCCAGGCTCGTGGCCGTGTCACCGAACCCCTCGGCGAGATCGTCGACCGGTCGACGAGCGACGGTTCCGTCGAGCTGTGAGCGCGACGTCGGAGCGACCTCGGACGACATGGAGACGACGTCGTCGACCTCCGGCGGTTCGAGCGGCCGCACGACCACCCGATCGAGATCGGTTTCGACGTCGACCGATGCCGACAGCGGCTCGCCCGGAAACGGCAGCAGCCCGACATCGTCGGAACGGAAGGTCAGCTCGTAGTCGACGGCCGGCGGACGCTCGACGCTCGGTGGTGAGGGCAGCCCCAATCGGCCGCCGATCGGGCGCAAGGTGATGCGGGGTACCCACCGCTGACCGTCGTACGTGTCGAGCGCTGCGATCCGCCACCGGGCCGGGAACGACTGTCCGACCACGCGTGACCGGTCGACGATGGCGAACAGGTCGAACGTGGGCACGGCCCGCCGCAAGGCGACCATCGCCTCGATGGTGTCGAGGACCGCCGCGTTCGTTTCGGCATCCTCGGTTCGGCGAGGATCGGCGCGATCGGCCCAGGCGACCGCCGACGCCGTTGCGACTCCGGCCACCGCGATCGCGACCACCGAGATCGCGACCGTCCGGTCGGCGGCCAACAACCCGGAGACGCCGGTGATGCCTCGGTCGTGACGGGCGAGCGCGAGCAGGCCGGCGACGCAGGCCGCCGCGACGAAGATCCATATCGGTGGGCGCACCGGTGCACCGATCGCGAGCGCCGCGGTCCAACCGATCGCGAGGGCGGCCAGCGGCGCGAGGTGCAACCGCTCGCGGCCGGCCAGATCGAGCGCGATCGCCACCGTGGCGCCGACGAGCAACGCGACGGCGCCGACGACCGACGGCACCGTCGGGCTCGGCCACTCGGTCGTGAGCAACTGACGCGGCCCTCGAACCAGCGCACTCCCCGCGTCGTCGGTCGAACCGCCGGCGGCCAGCGTGGCCGAGACCACGCCGCCGGCGACGGCGACGAGACCGACGACGAGTCGGACGATCACACGGCGGCGGACGACGAGCACGGCGCCGACGGTCGCGATGCCGACAGGCAGCAACAACGGCCACTGCACGGAATCGAACGCGTTGCTCGCGACGAGGGCCAGCAACACACCGAGGGCTGCCGTCGACGCGAGGCGGAAGCGGGTCACGTCCATGGACGCCACCGTTGGGCGAAGGTGGCGGCGTCATCTGCCGCCAGCGTGATGCCGACGTCGGCGGTCGAACCTCGGCCGATGCGTACGACCGACAGCCGGTCGGCGTTGCGCAGGGTGGTCGACGGGCCGTTCGGCCCGGTGACGAACACGATCGTCGTGTGGTCGAGGCCACCCTGGAAGATCTCGGCCAGCGCGAGCGAACCCGATTCGTCGCACTGGCGCACCGGGGTCAACAGATCGAGCACCTGCGTGTCACGATCGAGCGGACGCGGTGAGCCGGGGAACTCTCGGGTCGTCGTGCGCAGCCGCACGGTCACGCCGCTCGCGAGCGCGTGCACGGCGACCGAGGCGGCGACATCGGCCATCTCCTCGAAGTCGGCGGGGGTCGCGACCGCGTCGACCGCGTCGAGCACGACGGTGAACTCGGGCCGTCGGAGCTCGACGTGCTCACGCAGCATCAGGGTGCCCATCCGCGCCGACGTGGGCCAGTGGATCAACCGTGGATCGTCACCGTCGACGTACTCGCGCAGCGACACGAACCCGCTCAGCGGGTCGGACGCGGCGGTGCGGACGACCGCTTCGTCTTCGACCGTGTGCATCGCGCCGTACGGGCCGGCCAGCGGATACACGCGCGGATGCACGATGATCCGGCCGAGCACGTCGCTGTTCCGGTGGCCGATCGCCAGGCGGAACGGGTCGGTCCGCTCGATCGACCACGGGCCGATCGGGAACAGTCCGCGCCGTCGGGTGGGGATCAGACCGACGACCTCGGTGCGGTCGAGCGGCTCGATCTCGCCGACCGGCACCCGGACGAACTGTTCGTCGCACTCGTCGACGATCGTGACCGGAGCGAGGCGACGACGGCCCGGATTGGACACCCGGTAGATCGCGCGGACCGGATCGCCGCGGGCGACGCGCGGTGCCGTGATCACCCGGAGGACGTCGGCTCGCTGGGCGGCACGCGCGCTCCACAGCGCAACGAGCAGCGCGACGACGAGGGCGGCACCGGTCACGACGAGTTCTTCGTACCGCCACCACATTCCGCAGACGATCAGCACGATCGCAGCGACGGACGCGCCGAGCCCCGATCGGGTGAGCATCAGCCCTCTCGGCTGCGTGGTACCGGAACCTCGTCCAGCAGGTTCGCCATGATGGTCGTGGTCTCGGAGCCCCGCAACTCGGCTTCGGGGGTGAGCGCGATCCGGTGTGAACACACGGCCGGGGCCACGTCTTGCACGTCGTCGGGGGTGACGTAGTCGCGTTCGGCCGTCGCGGCCCAGGCTCGCGACGCGCGGAGCAGGGCGATCGTGCCACGGGTCGACACGCCCAACCGCAGATCGGGATGCCCCCGTGTCGACTCGGCGATCCGGACGATGTAGTCGTGCACACCGGGCGCGACGTCGATCTCGTCGACCTTGCCGATGACGGACTCGAGGGACTCGGCATCGGTCACCGCCTCGACGGCCACGTCGCGCGAGCTGCGTGTGTAGTCCTCGAGTACCTGGACCTCGGTGTTGTGATCGGTGTAACCGAGACTGATCCGCATCGTGAACCGGTCGAGCTGCACGTCGGGCAGCGGGAACGTGCCCTGGAAGTCACGCGGGTTCTGCGTGGCCACCACGAAGAACGGCCGCGGCACGGGGCGGGCCACACCGTCGGTGGTGACCTGCCGCTCCTCCATCACCTCGAGCAGGGCCGACTGCGTCTTGGGGCTGCCGCGGTTGATCTCGTCGCCGATCAGCACGTTCGCGAACACCGGGCCCTCGCGGAAGTCGAACGTGCTCGACGACTGGTCGTAGACCATGACCCCGGTGATGTCGCTCGGCAGGAGGTCGGGCGTGAACTGCACCCGCTTCCAGGTGCCACCGATCGACCCGGCGATCGCCTTGGCCAACGACGTCTTGCCGGTGCCTGGAACGTCGTCGAGGAGCAGGTGTCCCTCGGTGAGCAGGCACGCGACCGCCATGCGGATCTCGTGGTGCTTGCCACGGACGACGGTGTCGACGTTGTCGACCAAGGCCTGAACGACCGCTGAGATCTCACCCGGCATGCGGCCGAGTGTAGGACCCGCCCGACCGCTCTGCCCGCCACATCCGATCGGGAGCCGCGGATGCCTGCGGCGGAGCGCGGCTACTCCCAGCGGATCGCGAGGTGGTCGAGCGCGTCGTCGAGCACCTCGCCGAGGAGTCGATCGCGGATCGGCCCGTGGTCGAGTTCGGTCACTTCGGGGAACTCGGGAGGCGAACCGGGTGCCCGCAACAGGTGCGCGATCGCGTCGAGGTCGGGATCGAGACGCGGGTGCAGCTCGATCACCTCCGCGTCGTCACCATCGTCGTCGTCGTCATCATCGTCGTCGTCATCATCGTCGTCGTCGTCGTCGTCGTCGTGGTCGTCGTCGTGGTCGTGGTGCTGGTCGTCGTCGTCATCATCGTCGGCTGCGTTCCGCGGGTGCAGTTCGGTGACCTCGGCGTCACCTCGGTCGCGCCGAGCGCTCCGACGCCACCGGTCGACGAGCTCGGGGTCGATCGACACCTCGTCGGCGAGGGCGAAGAACGCCGCAACCGCGTGCTTGCACAGATCGGCACCGGTGCCGGTGTCGTCGGGGCAGGTGCACTGCGCCCACACGTCGCGCTTGCCGGGCACACCCGACCCGCTCGCCGACTCGATCGTGACGACGTACGGTTCCGGGCGGGAGCCCTGGATCTCGGCGGTGACCGCACCGTGCCCGACGACGATGTCGACGACCGCGTCGTCGGCCCAGTACCGCTTGCCGCGAGCGAGCCGGCCCTGGTCGCTCATCTCGGCCGCGAGCACCTTGATCATGGTGCCCAGCAGCCGACCCGGCGGGTTGGGTCCGTAGGGCTTGCGCGGGCGACTCATGTGGCCTCCAGCAGCACGAGCTCGGCCAGCGCATCGGTGGACAGCTCGGACAACCACGCCTCACCGGTGCCGATCACCGCGTCGGCGATGGCGCGCTTTTCGTCGATCACCTGCCCGATCCGTTCTTCGACCGTGCCCTGACACACCAGCTTGTGCACGTTGACCGTTCGCTGTTGGCCGAGCCGCCAGGCGCGGTCGGTGGCCTGGTCTTCGACCGCGGGGTTCCACCACCGGTCGTAGTGGATGACCTGGCTGGCCGCGGTGAGGTTGAGCCCGGTACCGCCGGCCTTGAGCGACACCAGCAACAGCGGCGGCGCCTCGCCCGACTGGAACGACGACACCATGGCGTCGCGACCCGTACGCGACACCCCACCGTGCAGGAACGGCACCTGGAGGTCGAACCGTTCGTGGAGGTGGGTCTGCAGCAGGTCGCCCATCTCGCGGAACTGGGTGAAGACGAGTGCCCGTTCGTCGACGTCGAGGAGTTCGGTGACCAACTCGTCGAAACGGTTGAGTTTGCCGGATCGGCCGGCGAGACGTGAGCCGTCCTTGAGCGCGTGCGCCGGGTGATTGCAGATCTGCTTGAGCCGAGTGAGCGCCGACAGGACGCGCCCGCGCCGTTGCATGCCCTCCATCTCCTTCGCGTCGACGAGCAGCTGATCGACCACCTGTTGGTACAGGGTGGCCTGTTCCTTGGTGAGCTGGGCGTACGCGATCTGCTCGATCTTGTCGGGCAAGTCGGGCAGCAGGCGACGGTCGGCCTTGGTGCGACGGAGCACGAACGGGCGGGTCAGGGTTCGCAACCGCTCGGCGGCCTCGGCGTCGTTGCTGCGCTCGATCGGGCCGGCGTACTGCTCGCGGAACTTGGTCTGGCTGCCGAGCAGACCGGGATTGCAGGCGTCGAGGATCGCCCACAGCTCGGACAGCCGGTTCTCGACCGGCGTGCCGGTGAGCGCCATCTTCTGGGCGGCCCGCAGCTGCCGGACCGCCTTGGCGGCCTTGGTGCTCGGGTTCTTGACCATCTGTGCCTCGTCGAGCACGACCGTGGTCCACTCGACCTCGCCGAGCGCGTCGAGATCCCGGGGCAGCAACCCGTACGTGGTGATCACGATGTCGGCGTCGGCGAGACCGAACAGCGCCGGCGTGCCCTGCTGGCGACCCGCACCGTGGTGCACGACGACGTTGAGCCCCGGGGTGAAGCGGTGCGCCTCGGACTCCCAGTTGTGCACGACACTCAGCGGACACACGACCAGGTGCGGGCCCGGCCGCTCGACCAGGTGGGCGAGCGTGGTGGCGGTCTTGCCGAGGCCCATGTCGTCGGCCAGGCACCCGCCGAGCCCGACCCGCGCCAGGAACTGCATCCAGCCGAGACCGCGCCGCTGGTAGTGGCGGAGTTCGCCGACGAACGCGTCGGACTCGTGCACCTCCTCGAGCCGCTCGTCGGGCAACCCGGCCAGGAGCGTCCGCACCCAACCCGGATCGGCTTCCTCGGCCCCGACGCCGTCGGCCGATGACCTGTCGGGCGACGGGTCGAGCGTGTCGGCGGAATCCTCGTCGGTGATCAGTTCGACCGGCGTCTCCCCGTCGGGAGAATGTCCGGCCGCCAGACGCAGGAGGTCGACCGCCCCGACCGTCGGTTTGGTGGTTCGCTGCTGCTCGATCAGCGCCCGGGCCCGGCGCAGCCCGGCCGGGTCGATGCGCACCCAGCGGTGACCCGCTCGCATCAGCGTGGCGCCGGCCGCCTCCGCGCGGGCCATGTCGGCTTCGGACACCGGCGTGTCGTCGATGATCGCTTCCCACTCGACGAGCGCTTCCTTGCCGAAGCGCGCCTTGCGGTCGTCCTTGGGCGAATCGGTGGCGGTGGCACGCACGCTCACCGAGGCGGTGACGAGGTGTTCGGGGCCGATCAGCTCGATGCCGAGGCGTTCGAGTACCGCCGGCGCGATGTCGATGAAGTCGTCGGCTTCCTCGAGATCGAGTTCGACGGCGCCTGGCTCGTGCTGGGTCGCGAGATCGGCGAGGCCGGGCACCGCTGGTGCCACCCGATCACTCAGCGACGTGACCTCGCCGACGAGCACCGGGAGCCGGTGCTCGCCACCGGCGAGGTCGACAGCCGGGGCCGAGCCGTTCCAGACGTCGTCGGCGGAGCACCAGCGACCCGGGTCGGCGTCATCGACGAGTTCGAGTTCGACGAGCCACGGGTCGCCGGGGTCGTCGGGGAGCGTCAGCCGCACGCGGCCGCGCACGACCGGCTCGCCGGCGAGTCGGAGACGGTGGCGATCGAGCGATCGGGACAGGTCGTCGACGGCGTGGTGGAAGTCGTCGGTGCCCGACCGGATCACCGGGTCGTGTTTGGCGAGCGCCGTGAACACCGCCCGTAACGCCTGCACCTCGCTCGACCGTTGACGGCCGAGTTCGGGTTTCCAGCCGCCGTGGTGCAGCACGGCTCGGGCCAGGCCGTCGACGAGCGCCCGCAGGATGTCGGCCGTGGACGCCGACGACCCGTTCCGACAGATCGCCGGTGCGCTGGCCGCCGCGTGCGCGAGCGCGTCGTCGTACTCGGGAGTCAGGACCGGTCGCCACCGGGCCACGGTGAACGGGCCCTCGTCGAGCACCTCGGGCACCACCCGACGGTGCCCGACCAGCCGAACGGCGAACGACGTCAGCCGGGCGAACCAGGCGAGCGACGGTGACAGCTGATCGCCGGTGGGTGTCTCGGACAACCACACCGACGCGCCGAACGGGTCGAGCTGCACGGCGGGCACGGATCGCACGCCGCCTTCGGGCAGTTCGAGTTGGAGTCGACCGAGCTCGCCGTAGCTGATGGGCGAGTCGTGCCAGCCCTGTTCGCGGTCGGCGCTCCAACGGCTACGGCCGAAGCCGCCGTAGAGCCACGCGGCCGATGCCGGCGACTCGCCGTTCCAGCCCCACACGTGGAGCGCCCCCGAACGCCAGGTGCCCTGGGCGATGAAGGGCGCACGATCACGGGACACCCCCTGGAGGGTACCGACGGGGTGTCGCGCCTGCCCGCGCGCTCAGGTGGCGACGACCAGGACCCAGTACGGCACACCGTCGGGCGCCACGGCGACGCCGACACCGACGTGGACGTTGTCGCCGAGGATGTGTGCTCGGTGTTCGTCGCTCGCCATCCAGGCGTCGACGATACGTTCGGGCGTGGAGAACCCGCCGCCGATCGCCTCGCCCCAGGTGCGCCACACGAAGCCCTCACGACGGAGTCGGTCGCCGGTGTCGGAACCGTCGACTCCGAAGTGCACCAGCTGCCGACGTCGGGCCATGTCGTCGGCGTGAGCCATCGCGGCGGCACCGACCGATGCGTGTTGCTGCATGATCGGCAGGCCGCGGGCGGAGCGCTCGTCGTTGACGAGTTCGACGACGGCAGCGATCGCCCGGTCGACCCCGGACAGTTCCTGCCGGAACGGTGGCGCGATGCGGTAGGCGGCCCGATCGACATGCGCGGGATCGTCGATGGCCGTCACCCCAGCGGCCGTCACGGACCCGAACGCGAGCGCGGCGACACCGATGATCAGTCCCGCAGCCCGCATGGAACGACACGGTAGTCGCCGAGCGCTGCTCGGGAACGAGTCCGGTTCTAGTCTGCGACGATGGATCACGACGCCGTTGCCCGTGCGATGTACGACCGTGATGCGACCGCTGCGGCGTTCGGCATCGAGCTGCTCGAGGCGGGTCCGACCCGGGCGACGACGCGGATGCAGGTCCGTGCCGACATGTGCAACGGCCTGGCGGTGATCCACGGCGGGATGACGTTCCTGTTGGCCGACAGCGCGATGGCGTTCGCGAGCAACTCGGAGAACGAGGTGGCGTTCGCCACGTCGGCGGAGATCGACTGGTTGGCGCCGGCGACCGAAGGTCAGTGGCTCACGGCGACCGCCGAACGTCGAGCGGGTGGCGGCCGATCCGCGGTCTGGGACGTCACCGTGACGGCAACCGACGAACCGGATGGAGACCCGACCACGATCGCCCTCTTCCGCGGACGAACCCGAAAAGTCGGCCGCCCCGTCGTCGAAGACTGAACCCGTCGCAATCAGCTTGCTAGTTCGGGATCGAGGTCGTCGAGGGCAAGGCGCGACAAACCAGCCGAACCCGTCGCGAGACGCCACACGAAACAACCAGCGATCAGCTTGCTAGTTCGGGATCGAGGTCGTCGAGGGCAAGGCGCGACGAGCCCTCTCCATCTGCTGATGGAGAGCGGCGAGCCGCAACGCAGCCATCGGCGAGCTCGGCCCGAACTAGGCGAATTCGGAGCCGAGGTAGGCCGCGATGACGTCGGGGTTGGCCTGCACCTCGTCGGGGGTACCCATCGCGATCCGCTCACCGAAGTCGAGCACCATCACCCGGTCGGCGATGTCCATGACGAGGCCCATGTCGTGTTCGACCATGATCATCGGGATGTTGAGCTCACGTTTGATGTCGAGGATGAACCGCGCCATGTCCTCGGTCTCTTCGAGGTTCATGCCGGCGACCGGCTCGTCGAGCAGCAGCAGCTTGGGTTCCATGGCGAGCGCACGTCCGAGTTCGACGCGCTTCTGGAATCCGTAGGGCAGCAGTGCGACCGGGTGTTTGCGCCACTGTTCGATCTCGAGGAAGTCGATGATGTCTTCGACTTTGCGACGGTTCTCGATCTCTTCGCGCTTGGCCTTGCCCAACCAGACCGCGCCGTTGAAGATCGATCCGCTCATCCGGATGTGGCGGCCGGTGAGCAGGTTGTCGATCACGTTCATCTGCGGGAACAGTTCGATGTTCTGGAACGTTCGGGCGATGCCGAGTTCGGCGACCTTGTCGGGGCGGGTGCCCATCACCGACTGCCCCTCGAAGCGGATGTCGCCTTCCTGGGGTCGGTACACCTGGCTGATCGTGTTGAAGATCGAGGTCTTGCCGGCGCCGTTCGGCCCGATGATCGCGAACAGTTCTTCGGGCTGCACGTCGAACGACACGTCGTTGATCGCGGTGACGCCCCCGAACCGCAACGTGATGTTGCTGACGTCGAGCAACGGCTCACCAGCCGGCCGCCCGCCCCCCGATTTCACACTGTCATCGGTCATGAGAAGCTCCTGTCGATTCGATGGGCCACGGCACCGCGACCGTGTCCGCTCCAGGGTGCGACGAAGTCGTGC
>CAXAWD010000036.1:0-14625 GCA_963972325.1 uncultured Acidimicrobiaceae bacterium | reverse complement strand
ACTGGGCCCACCTCCTGATCGAGGCGGCCACGCTCGCCGGATACGACCGGCCCGACGTGTTGCACGAGCACGCCGACGGCAACGCGCTCCTCGCCGCGATCCGTGCTCGGGCCGACCTGCTCGACACCGAGCGCGCCGGTCGCTACGCCGTGGCGACCGGACCCGGCGACACCACCTACCTGTGCACGGCCGAGGCGGGCGGGATGGCCGTCTCGCTCATCCAGTCCAACGCGTCGGGTTTCGGCTCGTGGCTGGCGGAACCGAACACCGGCATCAACCTGCACAACCGTGGCCTCGGCTTCAATCTGATCGAAGGGCACCCGGCCGAGTTCGGGCCGGGCCGCCGCCCGCCGCACACACTGTCGCCGGCGCTGGCCACCACCGACGGGGCGTTCCGTTCGGTCTTCGGCACCATGGGTGGCGACGCCCAGCCACAGATCCTGCTCCAGATCGCCGCCCGAATGTTCCGCCACGGCCAGTCACCGGCCGGAGCGATCAACGCCCCGCGCTGGGCGCTCTCCGGGCCGGCGACCGGGTTCGACACCTGGAGCGCACCCGGCGCGCAGGTCGTCCAACTCGAGGGCAACGTACCGTCGGCGTGGAACGAGTTGACGGCACGCGGTCACCGAACGAGCCCGAGCCCGGCGTTCGACAGCGGATTCGGCCACGCCTGCGCGATCACCGTCGATGTCGACGGCGTCCTCGCCGGGGCCGCCGATCCGCGCGCGCGGGTGGCCGCGACCATCGGTCGGTAGCCACCCCACGCGGTCCGGGCCGGGCGGGGTGGCGGCCGAGTACGGTTCGTGATGTGTCGGACGAACTGATCGAGACGATTCGAGATTCGGTGATCGGGGCAGCCGAGATGGTCGACGGACCGTTCGGGGCCCGTCCCGTGGTGTACGCCGACTACACGGCGTCGGGGCGTTCGCTCCGCTTCATCGAGGACTACATCGCCGACGTGGTGTTGCCGCTGTACGCCAACACCCACACCGAGTCGTCGGGCACCGGGCTGCAGACCAGCCGCTTCCGCGAGGACGCCCGCCGGATCATCGGCGACTGCGTCGGCGCGACCGATGAACACACGGTCCTGTTCTGCGGAAGCGGATCGACCGCCGCGATCTCGAAACTGGTCGGAGTGCTCGGCATCCGTGTGCCGTCGAACCTCGACGACGCCCATCACCTGACCACCCACATTCCGCTGCACGAGCGGCCGGTCGTGTTCATCGGGCCCTACGAGCATCACTCCAACGAACTGCCGTGGCGTGAGTCGATCGCCGACGTCGTGACGATCGACGAGGACATCGACGGCCACGTCGATCTCGCCCACCTCGAGCAGGAACTCGACCGCTATCGGGACCGGCCGCGCCTGATCGGCTCGTTCTCCGCCGCGTCCAACGTCACCGGTATCACCACCGACGTGCGCGCCGTGTCGGGTCTCCTGCACCGCTACGGGGCGATCGCGCTGTGGGACTACGCCGCCGCTGCTCCGTACGTGAAGATCGACATGGGCTCTCCTGCCGACGGCGACGACTATCTCGATGCCGTCTTCGTGTCCCCGCACAAGCTGATCGGTGGGCCGGGCACCCCGGGGCTGCTCGTCGCCCGACGTGAACTGTTCACCAACCGGGTTCCCGATGTACCGGGCGGTGGCACGGTCGCGTTCGTCAACCCCGAGGCCCACGGCTACCTCGACAACATCGAGCACCGTGAAGAGGGCGGCACCCCCGACATCGTCGGCTCGATCCGCGCCGGCCTCGTGTTCCAGTTGAAAGAGGCGGTCGGCATCGACTGCATCACGGAACGCGAGGAAGGTTTCCTGCGCCGGGCGGTCGAGCGGTGGGACCGTCATCCCAACCTGATGATCCTCGGGAGCCACGACGCCGAGCGCTTGTCGATCGTGTCGTTCGTGGTGCGCGACGTGCCGCCGGGAACCGAGCCCGTCCCCGGTCGCTACCTGCACCACAACTTCGTCGTCAGCGTGCTGAACGACCTCTTCGGAATCCAGTCGCGAGGCGGCTGCTCGTGTGCCGGCCCGTACGGTCACCGGTTGCTCGGCATCGACCTCGAGCGGTCACACGAGTTCGAGCGGGAGATCACCCGTGGCTGCGAGGGCATCAAGCCGGGTTGGGTGCGCGTCAACTTCAACTACTTCATCGACGACGACACGTTCGAGTACATCGTCGACGCGGTCTCGCTCCTGGCCGACGAGGGACGCAAGCTGCTGCCCTACTACCGCTTCGAACCGGACACCGGGCTCTGGAAGCACCGTGACGGTCTGGCCGCGGCCCCGCTCTCGCTGGACGACGTCAGCTACGCGTCCGGCGAGATGGCCTACCATCGCCGCCCGCGACTGCTGCCCGACGGCGGTCTCGCCGAGTACCTCCGACGAGCGAGAGCCCTGCTGGCCGAACTGTCCGACGAGGCTCCGTCGCCACTGGGGCTGCCCGACACCACGCAGGACTTCGAACACCTGCGGTGGTTCCCGTACCCCGACGAGGTCTGACCCGCGGCGAGGTCAGCGGCTGATGCGGCGGTCGGTCGCCGTGGCGGCGACGAGTCGCCCGGCGTGGAACACCTTGCGGTCGGCCGGAGCGTCGGCGATCGCCTCGCGGATCGATGCGGCGTCGATCGCGACGAAATCCGCCGGGTCGCCGACCCTGAACCGGACGGTCGGCAGCCGCATCGCCCGCCGGACGTTGTTGCTCACCATGTCGTACGCATCGTCGGGCAACACGTGGCCGGCCATCACCAGCAGCGACGCTGTCTCCAACGGGTCGGAACGTCCGACCAGGTTGAACGGGTCCTGCACGTTGTCGCCGCCGGCGGCGACGTTCACGCCGGCCTCACGGAGCGCGGCGATCGCGGTGAGTCCGCGCGGGGTGGCCTGGGGATGGTCGCGCCCCTGGAGGAACAGATTCGTCTGCGGGAGCGGCACGATGTCGATGCCGGCGGACGCGACTTCGGCCGCGACCGCGGCCTGCACCGATGGTGGCTGCATGCCGAGACTCACGCAATGGCTCGCCGCGACCTGCCCTTCGATCCCTCGTTCGACGACCGCCCGTGCGAGGTCGCGCAACGTGAGCATGTTCGGATCGAGTGTTTCGTCGACGTGCAGGTCGACCGGTATGCCACCCGAGCCGGCCGCGTCGAGCGCCACGCGAATGCAGCCGACGCCGTCGGGTTCGAGATGGGGGCAGCCGCCGACCAGGTCGACACCGGCGTCGATCGCCTGGCGAAGCGCGTGACGATTGGCTTCGCCGTCGGGCCCGGCCATCGGCGAGTGCGTGAGGGCCACGAACTCCACGTGCATCAGACCCGTGTAGTCCGCAGCGGCCTCCCGGGCGGCGAGCAGGTACGAGATGCCGGAGCCCGAGCCGCAGTTGATGTGGCTCCGCACGGCGGTCACACCGTTGAGCAGGAGCTTGTCGAGCGCGGCGCGAACGCGCCGCACCATGTCGTCGTGGGTGAACGCACCCGCTGCTGCTGCCGCAACCCACGCGTCGATCGCCCCCTGCAGGTCGCCGGTCGGGTTGGGCACCGACTCCGCGGTCAACGCCTTGTCGAGGTGGGCGTGCGGCTCGGCCATCGCAGGTAGCAGCAACCAACCGTCGAGGTCGTACATGTCGTCCCCGACGATCGCTGCGGGCGCTGCGGCAGCGGTCGTCGCGACGTCGGTGATGACACCGTCGGCGATCGAGATGTCGACGTGGCGGCCGTCGGCGAGTCGTGCATTTCGGATCAGCATCGTGTCGCAGCGTAGATGTCACTAACGTCGATCCCATGAGTCGTCGCTACGAGGAACTGTCCGGGCCCGAGATCCTCGATCGCATCTCACCGTCGTCCACCCTGCTGCTGCCGATCGGCGCGGTCGAGCAGCACGGCCCACACCTGCCGCTCGCCGTCGACCACGTCATCGCACACGAGACCGCCACCGCTGTGGTCGACGAGGTCGGTGCCGACCTCGACATCTGGCAGCTCCCGACGCTGTCGGTCAGCAAGTCGAACGAGCACGCCTGGTCGCCCGGCACGCTCTGGTACTCGGCCGAGACGATGATGTCGATCCTGCGCGACCTCGGCCGTGGCATCGCGAGCACCGGTGCCGAGCGGCTCGTCCTCCTCAACGGACACGGCGGCAACACGACGCTCCTCAATACCGCGTTGCGCGAGCTGCGGCTGCAGTACGGCCTCAAGACGTTCTTGGTGCACCCGTCGGTACCGCCGGCGTACGGCGGCTCGTCGACGGCCGACGAACTCGGCATGGGCATCCATGGTGGACGCAACGAGACCTCGGTGTTCATGCACCTGCGCCCCGACCTGGTCGACCTGTCCAAGGCCGAACGCAAGGTACCCGAGGCACTCGCCGACAACGAGTTCGTCAAGTTCGGCGGCTCGGTGATGTTCGGTTGGCTCTCCAACGATTTCGACCCCGACGGCTACATCGGCGATCCGACGGGCGCCGACGCCGAACTCGGCAAGCAGCTCTTCGAGGCGAACGTCGCCCACCTCGGGCGGCAGATGGCCGAAATCGTGAAGTTCGACTTCGGTCGGTAGATCGCGAGTTGTGCCTGGCACAACTCGCGATCAGTCGAGTTGCGGGAGGACTTCTTCGGCGAGGCGGTGGAGCTGGGTCTCGACCTTGCTGTACGGGTCGCCGGGCATCGCCGGGAACACCATGAGGTCCTCGACACCCAGTTCGTCGCGGTACCACGCGATCGACTCGGCGACCTCGTCGGGTGAACCGACGATCCACGTGCGCTGGCGGTCCATCGAATCCTCGAGCGTCGGGATCAACCCGGGCGGGGCCGGCTTGCCGTCGTCGCCCATGTAGCCCTTGCTCCAGCCGTACGGACCGAGGAACTTCCAGAACTCGTCGTGGCCGTTGCGGACCGATTCGATCGCCTGCTCGCGCGTGTCTTCGATGCAGGTGTTGAGCACCAGCATGCGCTTCTCGCCACGTTCGAGCGCGCGACCGTGGGTCTGCTCGTAGGTGTCCGCGAACTTCTCCCACCGCATCTTGATGAACTCGTGGTGACAGTTCCAGAACACACCGCCCCATCCGGCCTTGGGCACCTGTTCGAGCGACGGCGGCGACGTGATCGCTTGCCAGACGTCGTACGGGTACAGCGGACGCGGGACCAGCGTGAGTTCCTCGACGAACCCGCCCCGGTCGGGGATGCCCGGCGGCGGGAAGTCGTAGATGTCGCCGTGGAACGAGAACGACTCGTTGTCGAGCGCGAGGCGGATGACCTCCATCGCCTCGTCGAACATCTTGCGGTTCACATCGTCGGCGGCGACCTGATCCGGGTTGTCGATACTGCCGATCTTGGTGCCGAGCGGTTCGGCCTCGCGCGGCACGGTGCCGCGGCCGACTCCGAGGATCCCACGGCCGCCGGAGATGTTGTGGAGGGTGGCGAAGTCCTCGGCGAGCTTCAACGGGTGCCACTGGGGCACGATGTTGAACGCCATCCCGATCCGGATCTGTTCGGTTCGCTCGGCGAGGATCGACCCGATCAGGAGGCCGTTGGGGATCACTTCGTACCCCTCGTACTGGAAGTGGTGTTCGGTCAGCCAGAACGAATCGAACCCGAGCCGATCGCTGAGGACGCCCATGTCGAGGATCTGTTCGGTGGCTCGCCAGACCTCTCGATTGTCGTAGCGGCGATCGGTCGGCGCGGGTGCACCGGCACCCGCGTCAGGCATCTCGACACCGCCGAAGAGAAAGATTCCCGTGCGCATGGGCCCACTGTAGGGAACCGTCGCGCCGCCGACCGCCTCCACCGCCGCATCGTCGGGTATCGGGCCTGCCGGGACGATCGCGAGCAGCGTGGGAACCACTTCGTACAGTGGCCGCATGCTGATCGCTCAGATCTCCGACTGTCACATCGTCGACCCCGGCGAACTGTTCGCCGATCGGACGGACAGCGCCGACGGGCTCCGCCGCGCGGTCGACACGGTGCAGCGCCTACCGGTGACACCCGACCTCGTCCTGCTCACCGGTGACCTGGTCAACGACGGCACACCGTCACAGTACGACCACCTGGTCTCACTGCTCGACGGTCTCGACATGCCGCTGCTGCCGATCCCGGGCAACCACGACGACCGGGGTCAACTCCGAGAGCGTTTCGCGTCGGTGCTGCCGCACGGTCGCCCGGATGAGCCGATCGACGTCGTGTACGACCTCGGCGCACTGCGTGTCGTCGCGCTCGACACCACGATCCCCGGCCGGCACGACGGCGCTCTCACCGACGCCCAACTCGACTGGCTGGATGCCCAGCTCGCCGAGATGCCCGACACGCCGACCATCGTCGCCCAGCACCATCCGCCGATCAGCAGCGGGATCGTGTGGATGGACGGGGACAACGGGTTCGCGACCGGCCGAGGTGAGCACGAGATCCTGAGCCGACATCGGCACGTCGAGGCGGTCGTCTCCGGGCACCTCCATCGCTCCCTGCAGCGTCGTTTCGCGGGAACCGTGTCGGTCACGTGCCCGAGCACCGCCGGCGCACTCGGCCTCGGTCTGTTCGGTGGACCCGTCGAGTACTCGACCGAACCGACCGGCATGCTGCTGCACCACTGGCGCGACGACGCCGGGCTGGTGTCGCACGTCGTACCCATCGGACGATTCGACACATGGTCACCCTCCTGGGCGACCTGACCACGCCGCGAGGTCAGAATGTTTCGTCGTCGTGAAACATCACCGCCCGGGTCGCGCGAGCTATTCCCGGGTCGGCCTCACCAGCTACGGTGACGCCGAGTAGTTGGTCTGCCGGGCACCATCCCGGAGCTGGAGGAACACATGTCGGCCGCCATCACGGCACGAGGAACAGAATCGCTATCGTTCGAGCACATCGGAATGACCTTTCCGGACGGCACCGAAGCCGTCCGCGACGTCTCGTTCACGATCAGCAAGGGTGAGTTCGTCACCGTCGTGGGCCCGTCGGGTTGCGGCAAGTCGACCCTGTTGAAGATCGCATCGGGTCTGCTCGAACCGACGGCCGGGCAGGTCGTGGTCGACCGCGACCGGCTCGGGTACGTCTTCCAGGACGCCACCCTGCTCCCCTGGCGCACGGTTAAGGGCAACGTCGAACTGCTCGCCGAACTGCACGACATCGACGAAGACGAGCGGGCTCGCGTCGCCGAAGAGGCGATCCAGCTCGTCGGCCTCGACGGCTTCCAGAACCACTACCCCAAGTCGTTGTCGGGCGGCATGAAGATGCGGGCGTCGCTCGCCCGCACCCTGACGTTGCGGCCGCCGATCTTCCTGTTCGACGAACCGTTCGGCGCCGTCGACGAGATCACACGCGAGCACCTCAACGAAGAGACCCAGCAGCTGTTCCAGCGCGAGGGCTTCGCCGGGCTCTTCATCACCCACTCGATCAGCGAGGCCGTGTTCATGTCGACGCGGGTCCTCGTGATGTCCGCCCGGCCCGGCCGTATCGTCGCCGAGTTCGAGGTGCCGTTCGACTACCCCCGCTCGCCCGATCTCCGGTTCGACCCGGAGTTCGCGAAGCTCAGCGGCGAGGTCTCCCACGAGTTGCGAGGTTCACACTCATGAGCAGCACCGAACTGCCGGAGAGCGCTGCGACCGCCCCACTGGGCGGCGGTGAGGCACTGAACCCGGTCGCGCCCGCCACACCGAAACGCGTTCGTTCGCGCAGCAGCAGTGCTGCCGCCTCGATCCTGCCGCCGGTCGTCATGGGGATCGCCGTCCTCGGCGGTTGGTACCTCGTGTCGTACGGCCTGCTCGACTCGAGCCGACGCTTCCTCCTGCGCCCACCCCATCAAGTCGTCAAGGTCGGCTTCCTCGAATGGGAAAATCTGTCCGAGATGCTCAGCGGCCTCTGGTCGAGCACCCGCATCGCCATCATCGGCCTCGCGATCTCGATCGTGCTCGGGTTCCTGCTCGCCACGATCATGAGTCAGGCCAAGATCGCCGAGCGCGCGATGTTCCCGTACCTCGTGATGTTGCAGGCGATCCCGATCCTCGCGATCATCCCGCTGATCCAGTTCTGGTGGGGCTCCGGTGAGCCGATCTGGGACTATCCGATCATCGGCTATCTCAACTCCCGAGTGATCGTCTGCGTGATCATCTCCATCTTCCCGATCATCGTGAACACGCTGTTCGGTCTCCAGTCGGCCGAGCGCGGCATGCACGACCTGTTCACCCTGCACCATGCGAGCCGCCTCACCCGGCTCCGCAAGCTGATGTTCCCCGCCGCGATGCCGGCGATCTTCGCCGGGCTACGCATCTCCGCCGGCCTCTCGGTCATCGGTGCGATCGTCGGTGACTTCTTCCTGGGCCGAGGCGAGGTCGGCATCGGCCAGCTCCTCAAGAAGTACGCCAACAATCTCCAGGGCGAGGAACTGCTGGCCGCGGTGATCCTGTCCTCCGCCCTCGGTGTCGTCGTGTTCCTGTTCTTCGGATGGTTGCAGACCTTCTCGATCGGCAAGTGGCACGACAACGGCTCCGACTGACGAGCGACCACCTCTCAACACCAACAAACACCTGATCCATCAGGGGGAGAACCACCACCATGAAACAGCGCAGAAGTATCCGGCTCGTGGCCGGGGTCATGGCGCTCGGACTCGTCGTCGCCGCGTGCGGCGGCGACGACGACACGCCCGCCGACTCGGGTTCCGACTCCACCGCCGACGACACCGCAGATGCCGGCGACACCGCCGACGAACCGACCGAGGACACCGCCGACATGTCCGACGACATGAGCGAGGACTCGGGCGACATGTCCGAGGATTCGGGCGAGATGAGTGACGACTCGGGCGACATGTCCGAGGACGCCACCGGCGTCGACCTGTCGGGCGTGTGCCCGTCACCGCTCGTGATCCAGACCGACTGGTTCCCCGAGGCCGAGCACGGTGCCCTGTACGAGTTGATCGGCGCCGACTACACCATCGACGCCGAACTGATGACCGTCACCGGCCCACTCATGGCCGGCGATGTCGACACCGGCATCGACATCGAGGTCCGCACCGGCGGCCCCGCCATCGGCTTCAACTCGCCCCGCGTCAACGCGTACACCGACGACTCGATCCACATCGTGTACTCGTCGTTCGACGCGCAGGCAGCCGCGTGGGCCGACCTGCCGATGGTGTCGGTGCTCGCACCGCTCGAGATCAACCCGCAGATCATCATGTGGGACGCCGACGAGTACCCCGATGTCGACACGATCGCCGACGTCGGTGAGGCCGGCATGACGGTCAACGTGTTCGGCGGCGGCGGCTTCGCCCCGTACTTCGTGGCGGCAGGCATCTGGGACGAGTCGCAGGTCGACCCGTCGTACGACGGCTCCCCGGCACGGTTCATCGCCGAGGGCAACATCGCCCAGCAGGGCTTCGCCTCGGCCGAGCCGTACAACTACGAGTTCGTCTTCGAGGAGTACGGCAAGGCACCGAAGTACCAGCTGCTGCACGACGCCGGCTACCAGTCCTACTCGCAGACGCTGGCGGTCAAGCCGGCCGACGTCGAGGCGCTCGCCCCGTGCCTCGAGCTGTTCGTGCCGGTCGCCCAGCAGGCGATCGTCGACTTCGCCGAGGCGCCCGACCGTGCCAACGCGATCATCATCGACGCCGTCGCCACGTTCGACTCGTTCTGGGTCTACGACGAGGGTGTCGCCACCTACGCCGTGAACACGATGAACGAGCTCGGTCTGCACGGCAACGGCCCGGATGACATCGTCGGCAACATGGACGAGGCCCGGATCCAGACCGTCATCGACAACGCCCGTCTCGCGGGCGTCGACGTTCCCGACGACCTGGTCGCGGCCGACATGTTCACGAACGAGTTCGTGGACGAGTCGATCGGTTTCTGACCTGACACATCACTGACGCATGCTCGGGGGTCCGGCTCGACGCCGGACCCCCGAGTCGCGTCCCGGCTCTGGGAGAATGCACACATGACGACCACCATCGACGACGGACGCGCCTACGGGTACCGGGCGGGCGAACCCGACCCCGACCTGGTCGAGGTCGACGCCGGCACCCCGGCCGGCGAGTTGCTCCGCCGCTACTGGCACCCGATCGCACGCTCCGAGGAGGCCACCTCGGTCCCCCGCAACGTGCGGGTGCTCGGCGAAGACCTCGTGCTCTACCGCAGTCTGACCGGCACCCCCGGTCTGATGCTCCCCCGCTGCTGCCACCGAGGCACCACGCTGTACTACGGGCGTGTCGAGGACGACGGTATCCGCTGCCCGTACCACGGCTGGCTGTTCGCCGAGGACGGTCGGTGTCTCGACCAGCCCTGCGAACCCGACCGGGGCCGCAACAAGGAGTCCTACCGTCAGCCGTGGTACCCGGTCGTCGAGTACCACGGTCTCGTGTTCGCCTACCTGGGCCCGGCCGACAAGCAGCCGGTGTTCCCCCGGTACGACATCTTCGAAGACCTCGACGAGGAGACCGAGGAGATCGTCATCATCGACCACTTCGCGTTCGGCGGGCCGTCCGACGCCCCGTGCAATTGGTTCCAGACGCACGAGAACGCGATGGACCCGTACCACGTGTTCATCCTCCACAACGCGATCAGCGGTCACCAGTTCGACCCGAAGCTCGAGATCTGGCCGAGCATCGGCTTCCAACGCAGCGACATCGGCGTGACCGCCACACAAGACCGCCGGCTCCCCGACGGCACGTCGCTGCACCGCGTCACCGAGGTGCGCATCCCGACGATTCGGGTCATTCCGACGCCCACACTCACCGTGCTCGGCAAGACCAACAACATGTCGTGGGCGCTGCCGATCGACGCCACCAACACCCGTGTGTACGCAATGGTCCGCAAGCCGAAGGATCGCCCGCCCCAGGGACTCCCCGTGTACGACGGCGACCGCAGCTGGTACGACCTCAGCGAGGAGGAACACCAGCGCTTCCCCGGTGACTACGAGACACAGACCGGCCAGGGGCCGATCACGCTCCACAGCGAGGAGCATCTGTCGTCGAGCGATCGTGGCGTGTCGATCGTCCGACGGCAGTTCAAAGAGCAGCTTCGACGTCTCGAGCAAGGGCTGGACCCGGTCGGTGTGCACTTCGACGAAGCCAACGCCGTGCAAACCCTGGTGGCCGGCAACTACATCGTGGGCCCCGACACCGACCGGTCGACGATTCCCCTCGTCGAATCGCTCGACGAAGCCTGATCGTCAGCGCCGCACCGACTGCAGTCGTCGCTTGACGGCGGTCGCACCGAACCGCGACCCACTGAGGTCGGTGATCACGGCGTCGGCGCTGTTCCGTCCCGACGCACCGAACACCCCGGCCCCGGGGAACGTGCCCGCACCCGACAGGTAGAGACCGTCGATCGGGGTGCGGTAGCGCGTGGCTTCCCGGTTGCGCCCGACGAGGGCCGACAGCGGCGGCCCCGAGTACGACGGTGTGTGGCCACGGTGCATCTGGAACTCGGCCTCGTACCGATCGGGGGTCATCGCCCTCCACCGATCGATCTGGAGCGTGCCGGGCTCCATGAATCCGTCGAGTACGTCGAGCCAGCGCTGCGGCTCGTCGGAATCGGGCCAGCCACCCTGCAACGAGTACGGCGTGAACAACACCTCGAGGCTGAGCACGTGCTGGTCGGGGTTCGGCTGCATGTCGGGGTCGAGCACGGTGGGCACGTTCACCAGGAACGTCGGCCGCGGAGCGACCCGGCCGGTCTCGCGCAGTGCGTGCGCCTCTGCGAGATCGGACGGGCTCGGCGAGATCACCGTGGTGGGCGCCAGGTCGTCGGCTCCGGGGACCAGGGCGTCGATCAGCGCTGCATCGCGGTACTTCGGGAGGCCCGTCAGCACGGCATCGACCTTGGACTCGTAGCCCTCGTGGACCGGCATCGACCGGTACCGGTCGACGAGTCGCTGTGCGGCCGGAGGTACGGCGTCGAGCCAGTCGACCAGCACCCGCTGCGGGTCGCACGCCGCAACGATGCGCTCGGCGTGCAGCTCACTGCCGTCGGACAACCGAACGCCAGTGACGGCGCCGTCGCGCACCAGGAGCCGTTCGACCATGCTGTCGCACCGCACGCGGCCACCTGCGGCCTCGAAGCTCGCCCGCACGGCGTCGGTGAGCGCACCGCTCCCACCGGCCGGTCGCCCGGTCTTGATGAGGTGGCGGGTGGCGTAGATCGCCGCGGCCATCCCCGTGCCCGGCGTGGTGGGTGAGACCCCCCAGACGGTCGGCCCGTTGCTGACACCGGGCATCGTGACGTGCCAGTCGTCGAAGTACTGCCCCATCACGTCGGCGACGCTCGACCGGCTCCACTTCAACAGGCGAGCCGCGCCGGCCGCGCGCTTCGATGCGACGACGCCGAGCATCCGCGGGAGCGACGGCGTGGTGCGAGCCATCTCGAGCGCCAGCTCGGCGACCGGCAGGGCATCGTCGAGGTAGCGCCGGTAGCCGGCGACCTGCTCGGGGTACGCCGCGGCCAAAGCCTCGAGCTGCGCCTCGACGTCGTGGAGGAACACCCACGGCGCGCCCCCGTCGTGGAACCGTTGGATGCCACTGATCTCCGACTCGACGTAGCGCAGGCCGTACGACGCCAGGTCGAGTTCGTCGGCGACCGGCATGCCGCGCACCATCGTGTGGTCGCAGTTGCAGATGTTGAAGCGGGCGTCGAGATCGGTGACGGTCGACGCGCATCCACCGACGTCGGATCGAGCCTCGACCAGCAGCGTGTCGACCCCGGCGCGGGCGAGATACGCCGCGCAGATCAGCCCGTTGTGACCACCACCGACGACGATGACATCTGCATCCATCGATCCGACGCTAGACGGCGGAAGGGGCCGGGCCCAGATCCGCGTGGTGGGCGATCACGTGCAGCAGCACGTTGGCGCCGGCGACGACATCGTCCGGCTCGGTGAACTCGGCGACGTTGTGGCTGAGCCCACCGACGCTCGGCGTGAAGATCATCGACGTCGGGCACACTCGGGCGAGCATCTGGGCGTCGTGACCGGCGCCGCTCGACAGGCGCCGTGTGCTGTACCCCAGGCGCGTCGCCGTGGCATCGACGAGGTCGACCATGTCGGCGTCGAACGAGACCGGCTCGAACCGAGCGAGCGAACGCCGCTCGACCGTCACGCCCTCGGCGGCAGCGACCTCGTCGACGAAGGTCGTGAAACGCTGTTCGGCCTCGAGCAGAGCGGATTCGTCGGTGTTGCGCAGGTCGACGGTCATCGTGACCGTCGACGGCACCACGTTGACCAGGTCGGGGTGGACGTCCATCCGCCCGACGGTGGCCACCTGGTCACCGCCCAGGTCTGCCGCCAGGTCACGCACGAACGTGGCGACGCGAGCACCCACGTAGAGCGGATCGTGGCGCAGCCGCATCGGCGTCGTGCCGGCGTGTGCGGACTGTCCGGTGATCGTCAACTCGGTCCACGAGATGCCTTGCACGCCCTCGACCACACCGACCGTGATGCCGGCGTCTTCGAGCACCGGCCCCTGTTCGATGTGGAGTTCGACGTGGCAGTGCGGGAAGTCGACGGCCGGCACCGGGCGTGCCCCGCTGTAGCCGATGCGATCGAGCTCGTCGCCCAACCGGGCACCGTCGTCGGCGGCACGGACGTCGAGCGCATCCTCGAGCCCGAGGCCACCGACGTACACCAGACTGCCGAGCATGTCGGGCGCGAACCGAGCGCCTTCCTCGTCGGTGAAGAACGCCACCGTGATGCCGCGCCGGGGTGTGTAGCCGCTCGCGATGACGGTCTCGATCACCTCGATGCCCGCCAACACGCCCAGATTGCCGTCGAAGCGGCCGCCGGTGCGCACGGTGTCGATGTGCGACCCGGTCATGACCGGAGCGAGACCGGGGTCGGCACCGGGCAACGTGGCGAACACGTTGCCGATCCGATCGATCTCGACCGTCAGGCCGAGATCCCGCATCCAGGTCACGACCAGGTCGCGCCCGGCGCGGTCGGCGTCGGTGAGGGCCAGCCGGGCACAGCCGCGCTCGCCGTCGGGGCCGTGCACCGCACCGATCTCGCCCAGCGCCTCGATCCTGCCCTGCAAGCGGTCGCCATCGATGCGAAGATCTGCGACGGGAATGCTCATGACCAGGGAAGATACCGGAATACCCGCCCGCCGATATCGGTTGTACCCTGCGACGCCACGACGCCGTCAGAAAGCACGTGCCACATGAAATCCGGTTCGCTCCACCTCGGCCGAGTGTCGGGGATCTCGGTCAAGGTCCATTGGAGTGTCGCGCTCATCTCCATGCTCCTGGGCGTCAGCCTGGTCCAGCAGATCGGCGTGCCGGCGGCGGCGATCGCCGTGGTGGCCTTCATGGCCTCGATCCTCGTGCACGAGTTCGCCCACGCGCTGACCGCACGCCGCTTCGGCGTCGGCACCGAATCGATCCAGCTCTGGGCACTCGGCGGTGTCGCTCGCCTCGACCGGCCCTCACCATCGGCGAAGGCCGAGGGGTGGATCGCCGCCGCCGGCCCGATCGGCAGTATCGCGGTCGCCCTCGTCAGCCTCGGCTCGTGGGCGTTGCTCGGAGCGACCGACAGCGGTAGCAGCTACGTCGCCGTGCTGGGGTGGCTCGGCATCATCAACGCGTTGCTCGCAGTGTTCAACCTCCTTCCCGGCTCCCCGCTGGACGGCGGTCGCATCGTGAAGGCGGTGCGATGGGCGATC
>CAXAWD010000035.1:0-14667 GCA_963972325.1 uncultured Acidimicrobiaceae bacterium | reverse complement strand
GCAGGAGAGACTCGTGGCGCTGCATCACCTCGAAAAAGTGGCTGGGCGATCTCGGTCGACGGCTGCTACGAGATCTCCGACCCGGGCGAGGCGACGGCGTGCTTCGAGCAGGCGATCGCCGCCGGCGAGATCGACGTCTCGTTCGTCCCGGTCGAGTTGCGGCATCCCGAGTGCGGCTACACCGAGCGGTGGGCCGGCGGCGTGTTCAGCCTGGACGACGCCGACTTCATCGCCGGCGCCGAGGCTGCCCGGGGGTGCTTCCTCGACCTGGTCGAGCTCGGCGAGGTCAGCCTGTACGAACTGCCGACCGAGATCGCCTACCTCGAGTGCTTCGAGGGTCGCAACTGGTACCAGGTGTTCGACGACCCCGACTACGACGAGCGGTACCTCGACTGCCTCGACGAGGCGTACGCCAACTGAACCCGATCAGCCCAGGGCGTCGCTGATCAGCGAGTCGAGCAACGTGTCGTCGGCTGCGCCGAACAGGGTCTGGACCTCACCGTCGGGCCGGATGATCGCGATCGCCGGTTGCGTCGGGATCTCGAACCGGGCGAACACGTCGCCGGAGTCGTCGCTGATCTGCGGGAACGACAGGTCGTACCGGTCGACGAACTCGACGAACTGGTCGTCGGTGCCGCTCCAGGCGACGCCGACGAACTCGGCCTGATCGGCCCACCGTTGTGCTGCTTCCTCGACCGAGGGAGCTTCTCGATTACAGGTGCTTCACCAGGGAGCCCAGAACCAGAGCAGCACGGGGCGTCCGGCGAGTTCACCGAGCTCGATCTCACCACCGCCGACCAGCGGGGCAGCGAACTGCAACGCGGCCGGCACGGCGGCCGCGCCGTTCGTGGCTGTGCCGTTCGTGGCTGTGTCGCTCGTGGCTGTGTCGTTCGTGGATTCCGCGTCCGGTGCGGCCGTGACCTCGGCAGGACTCGACTCGGACGAGGCTGGGGTCGCCGCCGGGTCGCTGCCGCCGCCACAGGCTGCGAGCAACGTCGCGGCGAGGACGGGGAGGACACGGCGGAACACGGAGGTCACGGTAGCCCGCTGCCGCCCGGCCGTACCGTCATCGCCGATGGTGTTTCGCGAACGTTTCCCCTCGTAGCCTCGTCACCGCATGAAGACACGGACACTGATGCTGTTGGCGCTGGGTTGCGGGATGGCGATCATGCTGGCCGGCGCCGTGTTCCTCTTCCAGCTGAGCACGCAAGACGACATCGAGGAACCGGTGGCGTTCGGCTCGGCGGCGCAGGTCGGCGACATGTCGGTCACGGTCACGGACGCCGTCGAGGACGCCGGACGCCTGCAGGTGCTGCTCGTCATCGGTGGCACCGACGACGACGACCCGACCGGAGGCTTCCGGCTGATCGCCTCCGGACGACCCGTGTCGCTCGGGTCGTCGACGTGTCCGGCGTCGTCCGAATCGCTCGCGAACTGTGCGATCGAGTTCGACGTCGCAGGGGCAGACGGCGATGCCCGCGTACTGTTCTACGAGCGTGGCGACGACCAGGCGCGCTGGGTGTTGGGATGACCACCAGTCAGCGCCGTGTGCCGTGCGTTACCCGTGGGTAGCGGCGATACGGTGGCCGGCGTGAGTGATTCGTTCGATCTCGTCGTCATCGGTGGTGGCCCGGGCGGGTACGCCGCTGCGCTCTACGCGGCCTCCGCCGGCATGCAGGTGGCCCTCATCGAAAAAGACGCCCTGGGCGGCACCTGTCTCAACCGAGGCTGTATCCCCGCCAAGGCGTTCCTCGAGACCGCGGCGGTCAAGCGTCACGTCGAACACAGCGCCGAGTTCGGCATCGAGTCGAGCGCTCCGTCGGTGAACTTCGCGGTCACGCAACAGCGCAAGCAGAAGATCGTCGCCGGTCTCGTCGGTGGCATCGCAGCCATGTGCAAGGGCCGCAAGGTCGAGGTGTTCAACGGTGTCGGGTCGCTCGGCCCCGACCGCACCGTGTCGGTCGCCATGAACGACGGCGGCTCCGCCACCATCACGGGCACCCACGTCGTCCTGGCGTCGGGCTCGGTGCCGCGCACGATCCCCGGCTTCGAGGTCGGCGGTCCGATCATGACCAGCGACGAGGTGCTCGACCTCGAGCACGTTCCGCCTCGAGTGGCGGTCATCGGTGGCGGCGCGATCGGCTGCGAGTTCGCCTCCACCTTCGCCGACCTGGGCGCCGAGGTCACCATCCTCGAGGGGCTGCCCAAGATCCTGCCGGGTCTCGACAGTGACGTCACCAAGATCGTCGAGCGCAGCTTCAAGAAGAAGAAGATCACCACCAAGACCGGCGTCAAGGTGACCGGCCACACGCCCAACGGCTCCGGCGGCACGACCGTGCAGTTCGGCGACGGCGAGTCGGTCGAGGTCGATGCGTGCATCGTGTCGGTCGGGCGTCGCCCGTTCGCCGACCAGCTCGGCCTCGAGGGCACCGGCGTGCAGGTCGACGAGCGCGGTTTCGTGGCGGTCGACGAGTATTGCCAGACCGGCGAACCCGGCGTCTACGCCGTCGGCGACCTGATCAACACGCCGCAGTTGGCGCACGTGGGCTACGCCGAGGCGATCCTCGTCGTCAAGCACGCGTTGGGCGAGAACCCGATGCCGGTCATGTACGACCGGGTGCCGTGGGCGATCTACTGCCACCCCGAAGTCGCCTGGGCCGGCCCCGGCGAAGATGCGGCCAAGGAGGCCGGCATCGACGTGGTCGTCGGCAAGCATCCGTTCAAGTTCAACAGCCGGGCTCAGATCGTCGGTGAGACCGAGGGCATGGTCAAGGTCATCGCCAAGAAGAATGCCGACGGTTCGGCCGGCCAGGTGCTCGGCGTGCACATGGTCGGCCCGTGGGTGACCGAGCAGTTGTCCGGCGGGTACCTCGCCGTGAACTGGGAGGCAACCGTCGATGAAGTCGCCGAGTTCATCCAGCCCCATCCCAGCATGACCGAGTTGTTCGGTGAGACGATGTTGTCCCTCACCGGCCGCAACTTCAACGGCTGATCCGCCCACCCTCGTCCATTCCGCCTCAACCGAACGACCCGTATCACAGGAGCAGAGTTACCGATCATGGCTGATGTCACCCTTCCCCAGCTCGGCGAGACCGTCACCGAGGGAACCATCACGCAGTGGTTCAAGAGCGTCGGTGACACCGTCGCCGAAGACGAGCCGTTGTTCGAGGTGTCCACCGACAAGGTCGACACCGAGGTGCCGTCGCCCATCGCGGGCGTCGTGAGCGAGATCCGCGTCGCCGAGGGCGACACGATCGAGGTCGGCACCGTGGTCGCAGTGGTCGGCGACGCCGGCGCCGCGCCTGCAGCCGCTCCGGCCGCTGCCCCCGAACCGGCCCCGGCCCCCGAACCTGCTCCGGCTCCGGCTCCGGCTCCCGAACCGGCTCCCGCTCCTGCTCCGGCTCCGGCTCCCGAACCCGCGTCCGCCGGTGACAATCGGCTCCTGTCGCCGGTCGTGCGACGGTTGGTCAACGAGCACTCGCTCAACCCCGACGACATCGCCGGCTCGGGCCCCGGTGGCCGCATCACCCGCGAAGACGTGCTCGACCACATCGACGCGGTCGGTTCCACCGCTGCCCCCGCGGCCGCCCCGGCGCCCGCGGCTCCGGCTCCTGCTCCTGCTCCGGCTCCGGCTCCGGCTCCTGCTCCGGCCGCATCCGCACCCGCCGCTCCGGCACCGGCTGCTCCCGCGCCGGCCGCCGGGCAGCGCGACTCGGTGGTCAAGCTGTCGAAGATCCGCCAGCTCACCGGCGACCACATGGTGATGAGCAAGGCCACGTCGCCGCACGCCTTCAGCGTCGTCGAAGTCGACTTCGCCAACGTCGATGCCACGCGCTCCACGGTCAAGGCCGACTTCAAGGCGGCCGAGGGCTTCAGCCTCACCTACCTGCCGTTCATCGCCCGGGCGATCGTCGACGGCCTCGGCGAGTTCCCGCATCTCAACGCCAGCGTCGGCGACAACGAACTGATCGTGCACGACTTCATCGACCTCGGCATCGCCGTCGACCTCGACTACGAGGGGTTGCTCGCGCCGGTGCTCCGCGACGCCGAGACCAAGCGGCTCAAGGCGATCGCTCGTGAGATCAGCGATCTCGCCGACCGGGCGCGCAACCGCAAGCTGGCGCCCGACGAGATCTCCGGTGGCACGTTCACCATCTCCAACAACGGTTCGGCCGGCTCGGTGCTCACCATGCCGATCATCAACCAGCCGCAGGTGGGCATCATCTCGACCGACGCGATCGTGCGCAAGCCCGTGGCCGTTCAGGGGCCCGACGGTGGCGAAGCCATCGCGATCCACCCGGTCGGCAACCTCGCGATGAGCTGGGACCACCGTGCCTTCGACGGCGCCTACGCCGCAGGCTTCCTCAAGCGGGTCAAGGAGATCCTGGAGACTCGCGACTGGGGCGCTGAGCTCTGACATGAACGGGGCGCCCCTGCGAGTCAGATGGCTGGGCAGGGTGCCGTACCGCGAGGCGCTCGCGGTGCAGCAGGCCCTGTTCGATCCGGCCGTCGGCTCGGGCGTCGAGCAGCACCTGCTGCTGCTCGAGCACGACCACGTGTTCACGTACGGCCGGCACGCGGACCTCGACCAGAACCTGCGCTGCGACCCGGCGGCGGTCGGTGCCGACTTCGTCGCGGTCAGGCGCGGTGGCGACATCACGTATCACGGCCCGGGGCAACTCGTCGGCTACCCGATCGTGTCGTTGCCCAACGCGAAGGGTTCCCTCGATCACGTCCGGTCGGTCGAGCAACTGCTGATCGACGCGCTGGCCGAACTGGGCGTGCCCGGCGCCGGCCGACTCGCCGACTATCCCGGCGTGTGGGTCGACGCCGACGGTGACGAGCCGCGCAAGATCGCTGCCATCGGCGTGAGGTTGGCGCGTGGTCGCACCATGCACGGGTTCGCCCTCAACATCACGACCGACATGACCTACATGCGCGAGCACATCGTCGCGTGCGGTATCGCCGATCGGCCGGTCACCTCGTTGGCCGAGGAGGGCATCGACGTCACGATGCAACAGGTGGTCGACGTCGTCGCCCGCCTCGCCGCCGACCGCTGGGCCGACGGTGTGTCCGAACGGCAAGACGTGGCCTGGCACGAACGCCCCGACGACCTGACCCCGTTCTCACGCGGCGAGGGCCCGGGCGAGGCCGTCACGTTCCGTCCACCACGCTCGCACGCCCGGCTCGAGCAGGCCGGCGTGACCGCCGGGCTCTCGATCGAGACCCGCAAGCCCGACTGGTTGCGCCCCAAGGTGCACCTCGGCCCCGAAGTCCTGCAGCTCAAGAAGACGATCCGCGACCTCGACCTCGTCACGGTGTGCGAAGACGCCGGGTGTCCGAACCTGTCCGAATGCTGGTCCGACGGCACGGCGACGTTCATGGTGTTGGGCGAGCGGTGCACCCGCGCCTGCGGCTTCTGTCTGGTCGACACGCGGCGTCCGATGCCGCCGTCACCCGACGAGCCCGGCAGGGTTGCCGAGGCGGTCGATCGGATGGAGCTCGATCACGTGGTGCTCACGATGGTGGCCCGCGACGATCTGGCCGACGGTGGCATGGCGTTCGTCGCCGAGTGCGTCGAAGCGATCCGGTTGCGTCGGCCGCGTGCCCGGGTCGAGACGTTGATCTCCGACGCGAAGGGGTCGCTCGACTCGCTCGACGCCCTGTTCGCGGTGCGGCCCGACGTGCTCAACCACAACGTCGAGACCGTCGCCCGGCTCCAGCGGGCCGTGCGGCCGTCGGCCGGGTACGCCAGGAGTCTGGCGGTGCTGTCGCACGCCAAAGCGGCGGGGTTGGTCACGAAGTCGAGCATCATGGTCGGGCTCGGCGAGACCGACGACGAGATGATCGGCGCACTCGCCGACCTGGCCGCGATCGGCTGTGACATCGTCACGATCGGGCAGTACCTGCGGCCGACGTCGCACCACCTGCCGATCAGCCGGTGGGTCGAGCCGCGGGAGTTCGACCGGTGGAAGCAGATCGGTGAAGGCATGGGCATCGGGCACGTCGAAGCGAGTCCGTTGACCCGGTCGAGCTATCACGCGAAGCAGGCGGCGGAGCAAGTCACACCGGTCGCGATCGGTACCTAGCACCGGAATCCGCCCACCCTGCGTGGTAGCGGGCGATATCGCGACGCTATGACAACCGTACGTGCGCCGGCGGCGGTCGCCCTCGCTACCGTGGCGAGATGGTGGTGTTCAGGGAACCGGTGGACGTTCCTCGTGCGCGTCCCGCCGTCCGCCCCGCCTGCGTCGACCTCGACTTGACACTCGTCGACGGCTGGATCCTGCAAGGTGCCGATGGTGTCATCGTCGACATCGGGGTGACCGACGGAACTCTGCTCGGATGGACCACCGCCGACCTGGTGTCCGACACGGCTCAGTCGATGTTGCACCCGGGTGATCGCGAGATCGCCACCAAGGTGCGCGACCGGGTTCGTGTCGAAGGTGGTTCGCAAACACTGCACCTGCGTGCACGCGCGAAGAACGGGCGCTGGGTGTGGGTCGAAACCGTGTTCCACCCGGCACCGTTGCCCGACGGGCGACTCGGCGAGCGCACGTGTGTCACGGTGCGCGACGTGTCCGACCGCTATCTGGGCCACGAGGTGATGTCGCTGCTGGTCGATCTGCGCCAGACCGTGGCGGCCGCCACGACGGCACGATCGGCTTGGCAACGCACGCTGTCCCTGGTGTCCCAGTTGGTGCCGTTCGACACTGCCGTCGCATGGGAAGACACGTCGAGCGGGATCGCCGCCACGGAAGAGTGGGTTCGTCACCCCGACCCGGAGCCCCGATGCCCCCGCTGTCTCGACGCGCTGCGCAGCGAGGTGCGGGCGGCGTGGGGCGATCCGCTTCCGCGCCGGGTCGCGCTTCCAGCGCACCGGTGCATCGGCCGCACGGCGCTGCCGTCGACATTGCTGGTCAAGGTGCTCGGTGCCGATGGAACGGCCGCCGTCGTCGAGTTCGTCGGCTCCCAGGTCGACGACACGAGCTCGGCGGTGCAACTGGTCGGTGAGGCGTTCGGCCAGATCGGTGATGCGCTCCGCCGGAAGCACACCGAGACCGAACTGGCCCTCGCTCGCAGGCGCTTCGAGTTGGCGTTCACCGAAGCGTCGATCGGCATGGCGCTCGTCGCCCCGGACGGCGGTTTCGTCGATGCCAACGACGCTCTCTGCAAGCTGCTCGGGCGGACGCGCGACGAGATCAGGGAGGTCGGGTTCCAGGCGGTCACCCATCCCGACGATCTCGAAGCCGACGTGGCGTACGTCAACCGGATGCTCGCCGGAGAGACGGGAACGTACCAACTCGAGAAGCGCTACCTGCGACCGAACGGTGAGGTGGTGTGGGGTCTGCTGTCGGTGAGCCTGGTGCGCGACGACGCCGGGAACCCGTTGCACTTCATCTCGCAGATCCAGGACATCACCCCGCACAAGGAAGCCGAACGACAGCTGCAGCAGTCGGTCGCCAGGTTTCGTGCAGCGTTCGACGATTCGGCGCTCGGTATGGCCCTCGTGCCGCTCGACGGCGACGGGCGGGGGCTCATCATCGAGGCGAACGACCAGATGCGGCGGATCTTCGGGTGCGACCATCTCGTCGGCGTCGCCGTCGACCGGCTCGTCGAGATCGACGAGTCGGTGTTCACGTCTGACGACCTGCTCGCGCTCACCCCCGAGGCGCCCGCGATCCGGGTCGAGGTGAAGGCCGCGGCCACCGAGGAAGAATGCTGGCTCCGTCTCGTGGCCGCGCCCGTCCGGCTCGAAGACGAGGAACACGGTCGGTTCGTCGTGCTGCAGGTCGAAGACATCACCGACGAACGTCGGGTTCAGGCCGAGGTGACGCACCTCGCGCTCCATGATTCGCTCACCGGCCTGCCGAACCGCGTGTTGATGATGGACCGGATCGAGCGGGCCCAGGAACGGAGCGAACGCACCGGTCATCACTTCGGTGTGCTGTTCGTCGACCTGGACAACTTCAAAGACGTCAACGACACGTTCGGTCACGGGCACGGTGACGGGTTGCTCGTCAGCGTCGCCGACCGGCTGCGAGGCGGCTTGCGGCCCAACGACTCCGCCGCCCGCCTCGGTGGCGACGAGTTCGTCGTCATGTGTGAAGACCTCAGCACCGATGTCGAGCTCGCCAAGCGCGAGCTGGCGGCGATCGCCGACCGGCTCCACGATCGCCTCGCCCCGCCGATCGTGTTCCAGGGCGACGAACTCTTCGTCAGCGCCAGCGTCGGGTCACACGTGTCGTACGGACTCAGGGAACCCGTTCGGGCCGTGGTGTCGAACGCCGACACGGCGATGTACCAGGCCAAGTCCCGTGGGAGATCTCGCACCGAGGTCTACGACGCCGCGGTTCGGGCGCGGGCCGCCGAGCGGCTCACCGTGGCGAAGGAGCTGCGCGCGGCGGTTTCCTCCGACCAGTTCCACGTCGCCTACCAGCCGATCGTCGATCTCGCCGACGACCGGCCGGTCGCCGCCGAGGCGCTCCTGCGCTGGACTCATCCCGAACTGGGATCGGTCAGCCCGGCCGACTTCATCCCGGTGGCCGAGGAGTCCGGTCTGATCGTCGAGATCGGTCAGTACGTGCTCGAGCGCGTCTGCGCCGTCCTGGCCGGTTCGAACTCGCCGCCGGGGTACCTGACGGTCAACGTGTCGGCACGCCAGCTCAGCCAGTCGGATTTCGTATCGAGGGTGATGACCGCGCTCGAGGTGTGGGGCGTCGACGCGAATCGTCTGGCGCTCGAACTGACCGAGTCGGTGCTCGTGGAGGCCTCCACGTCCTCGCACCGTCAGCTGGCGGAGTTGCGCGACGCCGGGTTGCGGATCGGCATCGACGACTTCGGCACGGGGTACGCGACGCTTCGGGCGGTGAGGGACCTGCCGGTCACGTTCCTGAAGATCGATCGGAGCTTCATCGCCGGTCTGACCACCGATGACGACGATCTCACCATCTCCAAGGCGGTGATCGGTCTGGCCGACGCACTGGGCCTCGACACGGTCGCCGAGGGCGTCGAGACGCGCGAGCAGGCCGATTTGCTCCGCGAGCTGGGGTGCCCGCACGCACAGGGCTACTTCTTCGGCCGTCCGGCACCGTTCGACACGCCGGCATCCTGCTGAGTCAGGTCTCGAGCGGCAGGAGCGCTTCGGCGGCGGCTTCGAGATGGGTCGTCCATGCGTCGAGCTCGCACGGCTCGTCCATCGGCAACACGACGAACTTCGACGTGCCGACATCGACGAACTGCGCGATCAGTGCGCGGAGTTCGTCCCACGACCGCGGCACGAGCGTGGTCGGGTCGAGTTCGGGACGGCGCTTGGCGAGGCTCTCGAGCAATACCGCCGGCACGTGGCCCGTGGGGGAGTAGGGGATCAGCACGCCGTAGTGGTCGTCCTCGATCTCGCGGTCGTGGTCAGCGGCCACCTGCTCGATCACCGCTCGACCCGATTCGGCGTCGGCGGGTGTGACGAACGACGGCAGCCAGCCGTCGCCGAGGCGGCCGACCCGGCGCAGCTCGGACGGAGCGAAGCCGCCGAGCCAGACGTCCATCCGGTCGGGGACCGGTTTCACCTTCACCCCGTCGTACCGATACCGCTCGCCCTCGTGCACGACCGGCTCGCCGCTCCAGCACTGGCGCATCACCGCCATCGACTCGTCGAACCAGGCGGCGCGCTCGCCACGCTCGACGCCGAACGCCTGCTGCTCGATCGGGTGCACCTGACCGAGCCCGAAGGCGGGGAGCACGCGACCGCCCGACAGCGTCGCCAGCGAGGCGATCGACTTCGCCAGCAGCACGGGGTTCCGGCCGGGCAACACCATCACGCTCATCCCGAACTTGAGCTTCGCGGTACGCCCGGCGCCGTACGCCATCGCGACCAGCGGGTCGGGGGCCTCGCCGGTGATCCGCTCGGAAAGCCAGAGGCTGTCGAACGCCAGTCGTTCGAGTTCGTCGACGACGTGCGCGAACCGTTCGTCGTGCAGCGTGGTGCGGGTGCCGAGGCCGAAGCCGATGCGAACCTTCATGGCCGTGATCGTGTCACACGGCTCCGTGAGCGAGGAGATCGTGGACCGGCGCCGCGGGCGACTACGTGGTGAGCGTGGAACGCACCGGGTAGGCCGCGGACGCCGAGCGGGCCAGGCGGCCGGTCTGGACCCAGCTGGTCACGAACCCGACGACGGCGACGGCGATGACGAGCCGAATGGTCGACACGTCGCCGATCGATTGCAGTGCGATGGCGACCAGTGCGGCGACGACGCTGAAGATCAGCGCGAGCCGAACCGTCGCCCCGTAGGTGGTCCGCCGTTCGTCCATGGGACATGTGTACCCGCGCGGGGAGAACGCGCGTCGTCGGATTTCGAGCTTGAGCGTCAATAGCGCGCGACTCGTCACGCGACGGTCACACACGTCACACGTTCGCGACACCACCGTGATCGCCGTGCCGATGTGGCCTGCTGGCTAGCGTGCCGATGTGGCGAGCGCACGTGACGTCCTTCGGCACGCATCCGTGCGTCGATATCTGCTGTCGACGGCCCTCGCATCGATCGGTCACAATCTGCTCGTCACGGTGCTGTTCAAGCAGGTGTTCGACATCACCGGCGACGAGCTCGACATCGGCATCATCGGCTTGGCGCAGTTCGTTCCGGCGCTGATGCTGGTGCTCACGTCCGGCTGGGTCGCCGACCGGTTCGACCGGCGCCGCGTGTCCGGACTGTTCCTGCTCGGCCGCGGTCTCTGCGCCATCGCGCTCGTCTGGTACAGCGCCGTGGCGCCCGGTACCGTGCTGCCCCTGTTCGGGATCGCATTCGTGCTCGGCGCGTCGGATGCGATGCTGTCACCCGCCCGCCGGTCGATCCCTCCGTTGATCGCGAGCACCTCCGAGTTCCCGCAGGTGATCGCGCTGTGGACGGCGACGTTCACCGGGGCGTCGATCGCCGGGCCCATTCTCGGCGGGTTCCTCTACACGGTCGGTCCGTCGACGGCGTACGCGATCGCGGCCGCCCTCGAGATCGCGGCGATCATCCCGATCCTCGGCATCGTCTACCAGCGCGAGCAAGATCGCCTCACCGACCGGCCGACGCTCGCCGCGGCGATGCAGGGTCTCCAGTTCGTGCGCCGCAGCCCGATCGTGCTCGCCGTCATCTCGCTCGATCTGTTCGCCGTCTTGTTCGGTGGCGCGGTCGCCCTGATCCCCGCCATCGCCGCCGAGCGACTCGAGGTCGGTGACATCGCGTACGGCTGGTTGCGGGCGGCACCGGGCATCGGAGCGGCGGCGATGGCGATCTGGCTGGCGGTCCGGCCGGTGCGGAGGCGTGTCGGCCCGACACTGCTCACCGTGGTCGCGATCTTCGGTGCCGGAACCATGGTGTTCGGTCTCACGCGCAACTACGCCGTCGCCTTCATCGCCCTCGTGGTGATTTCCGCGGCCGACATGATCTCGATGTACATCCGTGGCTCGATCGTGCCGTTGGTGACGCCGGACGAGCAACTCGGCAGGGTCTCGGCGGTGGAGGGCGTCTTCATCGGCGCCTCCAACGAGCTCGGTGCGTTCGAGAGCGGGGTCGCAGCGCGTGCGGTCGGGTTGCCGTGGGCGATCGCCGGCGGTGGTTTCATCACCGTGGCGGTCGCCGCGAGTTTCGCCGTGCTGTTCCCCTCGCTGCGACGGGTCGACACGTTCGAGGAGCTCGAGCCGGTCAGCCCATCCAGCGGCTGATCTTGGTCAGCACCCGGTACTTCTTCGCAGTGGCGAACGACCGGTCGGCGGCGATTCTGCCGATGCCCGACGCGAGGGTGGGGTAGATGTGGACCAGGTCGCTCAGCTCGTTGAGCTTGGCGCCGAACTGGATGGCGAGCGCGAGCTCGTGGATCAGCTCGCCGGCCGTGGGTGCCAGCGCGTGGGCGCCGACGATCTTGTCGTTGTCGGTGACGATGACGATCATGCCGTCGGTGGTGCCGTCCGCTCGTGCCCGATCGTTGTGGGCGAGCTCGTGGCGGTGCACGGTGACGGCCCCGTCGCCGTGGCGCTCCCGAGCCTCGGCGGCGGTGAGCCCGACGTGCGCCAGTTCGGGGTCGGTGAACGTGCACCACGGCACGAGTTGCGTCGGGGTGCCCGTGCCGGGGAAGAACATGTCGCGCACGGCGAGCACCGCGTCGTGCGCGGCGACGTGGGTGAAGTTCGCCCGCCGCTCGACCGCATCGCCGATCACGTAGATGCTGGGGACGAGGGTGCGGTTGCGCCCGTCGACTTCGACACCGGCGGGACCGAACGGGATCGCGAACTTCTCGAGCCCCAACGAGTCGACGTTGGCGTGCCGGCCGGTGGCGACCACGAGCCCGGCCGCGGTGAACTCGCCGTCGGCCGTCTCGACCACGACACCATCGCCGCCCGGTCGGACGGCGGTGGCCGATGCGGCGAGGTGCAGGTCGACCCCTTCGTCGCGGAGGATCCGACCGAGGCGATCGGCCAGCTCGGGTTCGTCGCGCGGCACGAGCCGGTGTGCCATCTCCAGCACGGTGGTCGGTACGCCGAGCCGCACCATCGCCTGCGCCATCTCGGTGGCGATCGGACCGCCGCCGATCATGATCAGCGAACGCGGTGGCTCGTCGACCTCGAACAGCGTTTCGCTGGTGTGGTAATCGACCGTGTCGAGGCCGGGGATCGCAGGGACGGCCGGCCGGCTACCGGTGCACACGAGCGTGTAGCGGGTGTTGAGTTCGACGGTGCCGTCGTCGGTGTCGACGGTGACCTGCCGGTAGCCGGTGATCCGGGCCGAACCGGTGATCAGGTCGACGCCGAGGGCCTCGAATCGGTCGGCGTTGTCGTCGGTCGTGGCGATGTCGGCCTGGATGCGTTTTATGCGCTGCCATACCGCGGCGAGGTCGACCTCGGGCTCGGGGGCCCCGACGCCGAACTCGGCTGCATGCCGAACGGTGTGGGCGACGCGGGCGCTGGCGATCAGGGCTTTCGAGGGTACGCAGCCGGTCCACAGGCAGTCGCCGCCGATGCGGGCCCGCTCGACCGCTGCGACCCGGAGGCCCAGCTCACCGGCAGCGAACTCGGCGGCGAGGGTGCCGCCGGAGCCGAGGCCGATGATGACGAGGTCGTACTGCTGAGCCATGAACGAGGGAACCGTACCAGTGGCTCAGAAATGCCGCGGCATCACCACAATGCCGATGCGACCAGCGGGATCGCCAACGCCGCGATGGCGAGGAGCACCAGCGCAACGAGGGCGAAGTGGTACGAGTGGTCGCGCGGTGGGTCGCCGGCGGCGCCGATCGTGTCCCACAGCGCGCCGATCGGCTGCTCGGTGGTGAGGCGGATGCGGCGACGAGCGATCGAGGCGGCGTAGATCGCCACCCACGACAGCGACAGCATGAGCAGGCCGACGACGATGCCGAACACGAGTCGTCCGGTGCCGCTCGTGATCGCGGTGGAGAGGCCGTCGGCGATCGCGGAGAACAGGCCGGACAGCACGGCACCACCGAGGAGGAACCCGGGCACGCCGATCGGGTTCGACTTCAGGCCGTGTTCGACCTGGACGGCGCTGATGCGGGCACGCCGCAGCGCGACGTGGGCCGGACTACCCCAGATGCTGTTCGCCTCGCGCCGTTCGTACAGTTTGCGGATGTCGGAGGCGAGCTTGTTCTGATGGTCGCGCACGATCCAGCGGGTGACGAGCTGCACGACGAACCCCGCGACCGGTTTGAGCGGTCCGAGCGGGCGTGGCATCGGCGCACCGCGGACACCGTTGCGGTCGAGGACCTCGAGCGATCGCATCGCCATGCGGTGCGCTTCGGGGAACCGGGCAGGGTCCCAGAGCGGTTTGACCTTCGAGAGCTGGTCGACGATGTCCTGTTCGGCGCGGCCCGGCCCGCCGATCTCCTCGAGCAGGCGGCCCTTCTCCTCGGGCGAGTCGGCGCGGAGTACCCGTAGCGCGTCGATCCGGTCGAGCAGTTCGGGGTCGTCGTCACCCGCGTGGGGGTCGAAATCGAGCGCCATCGGCGCCAGCGTAGACACCTGGATCGCGGCCGCCGGTGGACCGAGTGCGCGGCCGAGGTGTCCGGGTGTGCTTAAATCCCGGCCGGGGGACACATCATCCAGAAGGAGACCATATTCACATGAAGAACATGATCGATGAGTTCAAGGACTTCATCAACAAGGGCGACGTCGTCACGATCGCCGTCGGCCTGATCCTGGCGCTGTACTTCCAGAAGATCGTCGAGGCCATCCTGGACGGTGTGATCAACCCGATCATCGCCGCGATCTTCGGTGAGTCCAGCTTCACGAGTATCGGTTTCGACATCGGGGATGCGTTCATCAGCATCGGCCTCGTGATCGACGCCGCGATCAGCTTCGTCGTCGTCGCGTTCATCTTGTTCCTGATGATCAAGGCGTACAACAACTGGAAGGGCCCGGACGAGGACACCGACGCCGGCCCGACGGAGATCGATCTCCTGACGGAGATCCGCGACTCGCTCCGCAGCCGCTGATCGATGGGATTCGGCGGCGACGTGCGTACGTCGCCGCCGAATCCGCTTCAATGGCTCTGCATGTTCAGGGCGGACACCACCTTCGGATCGACGCGGGCGACGCTCGCGTCGTACGTCGTTGTCGGGGCCGCGCTGGTGGCGGCGGGGTGTGCCGGTGACGACCCGGCTGCGCAGAGATCCGAA
>CAXAWD010000034.1:0-14880 GCA_963972325.1 uncultured Acidimicrobiaceae bacterium | reverse complement strand
CCCCCGACCAGCCGGACTCGTTCGTCGAGGCGTACTCGCAACGAACGCCGCTCGGCCGGCTCGCCGGACCCGACGACATCAAGGGTCCGATCGTGTTCCTCGCCTCGCCGGCAGCGGCCTACGTCAACGGCGTGAACCTGATGGTCGACGGCGGCTGGACCGCCGTCTGACGATCACCCGAACATCTGCGGGATGATGCCCGCATCGGCACCAGGCGGGATCGGCAACCAGCGGGCACCGTACAGCGCGCTCTCGGCGTCGAACTGCCGACCATCGGGAAGCATGTACTGATTCGGCGTCGACGGCTGCAGCCCCGAGAGGTGGTCGGGGATGCGCTCCCGGTCTCGTCGCAGCTGGTCGTGCACCTCGTCCCAGCCGAACGACTCGTACAACCAGCCACGCATCCGCTCGACCCGTGCGCCGTGCTCGGGCAGATCGACCAGGTTGTCCACTTCGCACGGATCGTCGACGAAGTTGAACAGCAGTCGGGCCCCACGCTCGACCTCGACGTACTTCCACGAATCGTCTTGCACACATCGCCACGCTTCGTGCGGTGCCGATTCCTCGGTCTCGTCGTGGTTGATCCTGATGCCGTACCGATACGCGGCGCTGGCCGTGAACCGCCGGGTCGGTGCGTCGTCGTCACCGAGCAGACTGCCGCTCAGGTCGGATCCGTCGACGTCGGATGGAAGGGGGAGGCCGGCGAGTCCACAGGTGGTCGGGAACAGGTCGATCAGCGAGATCGGGTCGCGACGTTCGGTGCCCCCGGCGATGCCTGGGCCGGAGATCAGCAGCGGCACGCCGACCGATGCCTGGTGGTAGAGCTGCTTACCCCAGACGCTGTGCAGACCGAGCATCTCACCGTGGTCGGAGGTGTAGATGACGATCGTGTCGTCGAGCAGACCGTCTCGCTCCAGCGGCTCCAGCAGCTCGGCGATGCAGTCGTCGACGAAGTCGACGCAGGCGTAGTACGCCTCACGGGCACGCAACGACTGAGCCTCGGGCACGTCGTGCACGCGGTTCCTCGCGAACTGTTCGACCAGCCCGTCGGGCGACGTGGCAGCCGCGGTGGGCACCCTGCCGGCGTACCGGCGCTGATAGCGGCCCGGCGTCGTGAGCGGCGCGTGCGGACGCGAGTACGACGCACACACGAACCACGGCTGGTCCGGCCTCGTGTCCGCGTGCTCGACGATGAACTCGCGGGCTTCACGGCTGACGACGACGTCCTGCAGCATGCTGACCGGCACCTCGGTCGTACCGGCGCTGGCCGTGTGCGCGTACCCGGGGAACATGCTGAGCGGATCGGGTTGGTGCCCGAGACCGTGGCGGAGGTCACCGTACGGGCGGTGCTGGAACCCCTGCATCTGATCTCGGCCACCGAAGTGCATCTTGCCGACGAGCGCGGTCGTGTAGCCATGCTCGGCGAAGTGCGCCGGCCAGGTGACGCGCTCCGGGAAGATCACCCAGTGGTTGGACCATCCGGCGCAGCGGTGCGGTTCTCGCCCGGTGAGCATCGACATGCGGCTCGGCGTACACACCGGGCCGGCGCACGTGGCGCGGTCGAACACGACCGACCGGCTCGCGAGTCGATCGAGACAGCCCGTCTCGACCACGGTGTCGCCGGCGAACCCGCTGACCTGCGCGTGGTGCTCGTCGGTCATGATCAACAAGACGTTCGGCGGTTTCTGCACGGGCTGTCTCCAGACGTTCAGGACGCCGACGGTCGGGCGAGGATCGGAATCTCCTCGGCGAAGTGACACGCCGACATCGCCCCCGAGGCGGTCCGCACCTTCAGTTCCGGATGCTCGGTGCACCGATCCTGGGCGAGCGAGCAACGGCTCCGGAACGGACACCCACTCGGCACCTCCAGCGGCGAGGGAAGGTCGCCACTCAGCAGTTCGCGTCCGGCTCGATCCCGCAGACGCGGGTCGGGCAACGGGATCGCCGACAGCAACGCCCTGGTGTACGGGTGCGAGGGGTGGTCGTACACCGTGTCGGCGTCCCCGCATTCGACGATCTCACCGAGGTACATCACCGCCAGCCGGTCGGCGAGCTGGCGCACGGCGGCGAGGTCGTGGGCGATGAAGAGGTACGCCAGGTTCATCTCGCGCTGCAGGCGGGTCAGCAGATTGATCACCTGCGCCTGTACCGACAGGTCGAGAGCCGACACCGGTTCGTCGAGCACCAACAGCTCGGGCTCGAGCGCGAGTGCTCGGGCCACCCCGATCCGCTGCCGTTGACCACCGGAGAACTGGTGCGGGTACCGCGAGTGCATCGTCGGATCGAGACCGACGAGGTCCATCAGTTCCTGCGCCCGTCGACGTCGCTCGCGTCGGTCGCCGCGGCGGTGGATCTGGAGGGGTTCGGCGATGATCTCGCCGACCGTCATCCGCGCGTTGAGCGATGCGTACGGGTCTTGGAACACGTACTGCATCCGACCGCGGAGGGCGCGACGTTCGGCAGACCCGATCGACGCCAGATCGACACCGTCGAATCGCACCGTCCCCGAGGTCGCTGACTGGAACCCGATCAGCGTGCGTCCGGTCGTCGACTTCCCGCTGCCCGACTCGCCGACGAGCGCGAGCGTCTCACCGCGATTGATCTCGAACGACACGCCGTTCACGGCGTGCACCGTGCCGATCTGTCGGCGCAGCACCCCGCCTCGAACGGGAAAGTGCTTCACCAGGTCGACGACCTCGAGCAACGGCGTCTGCGAGCTCACGAGCGCACCTCGACCGGTGCGGCCTCGTCCTGGAAGTGGCAGGCGACCGCGTGCCCCTTCGACACGGTGACGAGGCTCGGCTCGACACGGCATTCGAGGCGCCCACCGGAGCGTTCGCACCTGGGAGCGAACGAGCATCCGACCGGCATGTGCAACGGATTCGGCGGTTGCCCGCCGATCGTCGGCAGTTCGTCGACGCGCCGGTCGACCACGGGCAGGCTGTCCAGCAGCCCGGATGTGTACGGATGACGCTGAGCGTGGAACGCGGTGTCGACGTCGGCCGACTCGACGACACGGCCCGAGTACATGACCACGACACGTTCGGCGACCTCGGCGATCACGCCGAAGTCGTGAGTGATCATGATCATCGCCGCGTTGTGCTCCTCCTGGACCGACTGGAGCAGGTCGAGGATCTGGGCCTGGACCGTGACGTCGAGCGCCGTGGTCGGCTCGTCGGCGATGATCAATGCCGGCCTGTTCGCGATCGCCATCGCGATCATCGCCCGCTGGCGCATGCCGCCGGAGAACTCGTGCGGATACTGCCGCGCTCGGCGGGCCGGGTCGGGGATGCCGACCTCGGCGAGCAGTTCCTCGACGCGCGCCTTGGCGGCCCGACGCGAGTAGTCGCCGTGCTCGCGGAGCGACTCGGCGATCTGCGCACCGACGGTCATCACGGGGTTGAACGCCGTCATGGGGTCCTGGAAGATCAGTCCGATCTCCGCACCCCGGACCCGTCGCAACTCGGGCTCCGACATGGCCAGCAGGTCACGCCCGTCGAACATGGCGGTGCCGGCCCGAATGCGCGAACTCGCCGCGGGGAGCAGCCCGAGAATCGATGCGACCGTCACGCTCTTGCCGGACCCGGACTCGCCGACGACGCCGAGGGTTTCGCCTCGGTTGACGTGGTAGCTGGCTCCGGCGACGGCTGTGACCGCCCCGGAATGCGTCTGGAACTCCGTGACCAGTCCGTCGATCCGGAGGAGAGGCTGATCGTTCATCGCTGCTGCCTCGGGTCTGCCATTTCGCGCAGGCCGTCGCCGACGAAGTTCACGGCGAGCACGGCGACAGCGATCGCCGCGCCCGGCGGGATCCACAACCACGGCATCGACTCGAGAATAGTGAGCGACTGCGACTCGGTGAGCATGTTGCCCCAACTCGCGGTGGGCGGTGGGACACCGAGCCCGAGGAACGACAGTGCCGCCTCCAGCAGGATGGCCTGGGCGACGAGGAGGGTCGCGACGACGGTCAGCGGCGCGATGGTGGCAGGAACGATGTGCCGGCGCAGGATGTGCAACGACCTCCCGCCCAACCCCCGTGCGGCGACGACCGACTCCTGCTCGCGCAGCGACAGCGTCAAACCGCGAACCAATCGGCACGCCGTCGGCCATTCGAACAGCGCGATCGACAGGATCAGCACCTTGAGGCTCGGGCCCGCGAATGCCGCCACGATGATGATGATGACCACCGTCGGGAACGACAGCACGACGTCGGTGACCCTACTGATGAACCCGTCGACGAAGCCGCCGAAAAAGCCCGCTGCGGCGCCGAGCGCCATGCCGATCACCGTGGCCGAGAAGGCTGCACTCAGGCCGACCAGCAGCGAAACCCGGCCGCCGTACACGAGTCGGGCGAACACGTCGCGGCCGGCGGAGTCGCTCCCGAGCGGCCGCCCGTCGGACGGCCCCTTGCGGAACTGAGCGGCGTCGACGGCGTTGGGTTCGAGCGACATGACCACCGGCAGGAACACGCAGAGGATCACCAGCGCCGACAGGATGACGAGACCGGCGACGGCCAACCGGTTCGCCAGGAACCGCTTCCACGCCAGACGTGTCGGCGAGAGTTCACCCGAGGAACCTTCGTCTTCGGGGTCGACACCCGTGTCGATCTCCGGCGACGAATCGACCGGAGCGAGATCGGTGGACACGATGAACTCGGGGTCGTGCTCGTCGCCGTGGCCGGACACCGTCATGATTCCTCCTGCCCGGTCCTGACCCGGGGATCGACGATCGCGTAGAGCACGTCGGCCGCCAGGTTCGAGAGCAACACCAGGATCGAGACGAACATCACGAACCCCAGGATGATCGGATAGTTGCGGGCGTTGACGGCGTCGAGCGCCATCCGCCCCATGCCCGGCCACGCGAACATCTGCTCGATCACGACCGCACCGCCGAACAACGCCGGCAGCTGGACCGCCATCACGGTGATCAGCGGGATCAGGGCGTTGGCGAGCGCGTGACGCCCGACGACCCGCAGGCGGGTGAGCCCCTTGGACCGGGCGGTCACGAGGAAGTCCTGGCTGAGCACCTCGAGCAGGCTCGACCGCACGTATCGCATGTACGGCCCGGCGAGGGACAACCCGAGGATCGATGCCGGCAGGATCAGATGCTCGAGCGAATCGAGCAGGCCGGTCTCGCCCGGCGTGTTCTGCCCGGACGTCGGCAGCCAGCCGAGCTTGATCCCGAACACGTAGATCCCGACCAGCGCGGTGAAGAATGACGGCACCGAGATCATCAGGAGGCTGCCCGCGCTCGAGAAGTAGTCGATCAGCGAGTTCTTGCGAATCGCCGCGATGATCCCGAGCGGGACCCCGACCAGCAACCCGATGAAGACGCTGGCCGACATCAACCGCACGGTGGCGCCCAAACGGTCGCCGAGGATCTCGGTGACCGGTCGGCCGTCGACGTACGAGTAGCCGAGGTTGCCCTGCAGGACCTCCCGCAGCCAGGAGAAGTACTGGACCACGAGCGAACGGTCGAGGCCGAGGCGCCGCCGCAGGTCGGCCAGTGCCGCTTCACGGTCACCGGTGAACGACAGCGGATCCAGCAGCGCCTCGGTCGGGTCGCCGGGCATCCACCGCAACATGGCGAACAGCAGGATGCTGATGCCGAAGAGGACCAGCACCGAGATGATCAGGCGCCGAGCGATGAAGGCGAGCATCGCTAGTTCCTACCGCACGGTGACCGATGAGGTGTCGTGGACGGCCGGCACAGCCGGCCGACCGCACCACGACACCTCAACAGCACGTTCATATGATCAGCCGTTGACCGACCACTCGGCGATGTTCCAGAACGCCTGCGTCGGGATCGGGTTGGCGACGTACCCCTCGAGGCGGTCGCTCGTGGCCGAGATCGTGCGCGGCGAGTAGAGCAGGATCACCGGAAGCTCTTCGTTGACGATCTTCTGAGCGTCGGCGTAGATCGCCGCGCGCTCGTCCTGATCGGCCGTAGCGACACCGGCAGCGAGGAGCTCGTCGAGTTCCGGGTTGCAGTAGTTCGACAGGTTGCCGCCACCGTTGCCCTGGGCACATGCCAGCCGGAAGCTCATCGCCGCCGGGTCGGCGTTGAACAGGCCGTAGATCGACATGAGGAGATCGAAGTTCCGATCGCCGATCTCGCTGCCCATGGCCGTTCCGTCCATCGGCTCGACGACGGCGTTGATGCCGACCGCCTGCAGCTGACCGGCGACGATCGTGACGACCTGGTCACGGTCGGTCTGACCCGGCACGATCTCGATGGTGACCTCGGTGTCGGAGTCCCAGCCGACTTCGGCGAGGAGTTCCTTGGCCTTCTCGGGGTCGTACGGGTACTCGTTCAGCCCATCCGGCACGGCCCAATCGGGGCCGAACGCCATCGTGTTGATGACGTCGCCTTCACCGGCGATCACCGAGTCGACGATCGCCTGGCGGTCGATCGCGTACATCATCGCCTGACGGACCTGCGGCTGCGCGAGCTCGGTCTTGGTGTCCCATGCGGTGTGCAGCGCAGCGATGCTGGGCCCGTCGACACTGTGCACGGTGACGCCGTCGATGCCGGAGACCCGGTCGAGGTCGACCGCGGAGACCTGCGTGTAGTCGATCTCACCGGTCGCGAGCTGCGCCTGCGCGACATCGGTCGCCAGGAATGTGGTGTAGACCTTGTCGAGCCCGAGCTCGTGGCGGTACTCGGGGTTCGGCACGAACTCGACCTGGTCGTCGCTGAGCCACTGCGAGAAGATGTACGGCCCGATGCCGACGGTCGGTTCACGGAAGAACTGGTTCTCCGCGAGGCCCTCGACCGGCAGTTCCGACACGACGTGCTCGGGGAGGATCGGGATCAGCGGCTCGACCATGTCGACCATGTACGCGCTGTTCGGCGCGAGCAGTTCGATCTGGAAGGTGTGCTCGTCGGGAGCCGTGAAACCGCTGATGTTGTCGGCCTCTCCCGCGACGAACTCGGCGTGACCGGCGACGTTGCTGAACTTGCCGGAGTTGCCACTGCCGGTGGCCGGATTCGACATCGCCTCGAACGTGAAGATCACGTCGTCGGCGGTGAAGGGCTCGCCGTCACTCCAGTTGACGTCGTAGCGCAGATTGAACGTCCAGGTCGTCGCGTCGTCGCTGACCTCCCAGCTCTCGGCGAGACGCCCGACGTAGTCGGTCTCTCCACCGAGTCCGACGAGGGCGTCCCAGTGGATCTGCTGCATCAGGCCGTTCGGGCCAGTGGCGGCCAGGAGCGGGCTGAACGAGCTCGGACCCTGGTAGAGCTGGATGTTGACCGTACGTTCGCCGGCGGGTTCGCCGCCGTCGGATCCGTCGTCGGTCGTGGCGTCGGACCCGTCGTCGTCGCTCGGCTCGTCGGCGTCGGACGTGCCGCCGTCCGAGGCGGTGTCGTCTGCGGTGTCCTCGGCGGTGTTGCCACCGTCGTCGGCCGTGTCGTCGTCACCCGAACCACAGGCGGCGAGCGCCAGCGCGGCGACTACCACCACGGCGACTCTTCTCATTCCAATCATCACGAACCTCCAAGTTCGACTGTTGAGTATTGATTCGCCTGCCCGGAGCACGCTGCACCGCCGGCCTTCGACCGACCGAGATGGGTGGAAGTTCGCATCGCCCTGTGGTGGACGAGTCGAGCCCCCTGCCGGGCATCGGACCATGAGGCACGTACCCGGCTCTTCGTCTCGGTCGGGTGCTGATATTAGAAACCACGGCGGTGTTTGTCAACTAGTCAGGCTGTTGTATTGTCAACCAATCGCGCGATCTCTCACGGCGCCATCACCGAGGGGTACCACATGCCACACCACGACTTGTCCACGCAGCTCGCCGGGCCGCTCGCCAGCGTCCGGATCCCGTTCCTCCCGACCGGAGACATCGACCGCGCGGGTCTCACCGCCTACGTCGACCGCTGCATCGAGAACGGAGCGGGTGCGCTGGTGCTCACGTTCGGCGACTCCCTGTACTCGCTCCTCACCGACGACGAGGTCCACGACGTCACGCGTCTGGTCGTCGACGCGGTGCATGCTCGGGTTCCGTTGGTCGCCGCCGATCGCAGCTGGTGGACGGGACGAACCGTCGAGTTCGCCCGCTACTGCAACGAGCTGGGCGCCGACGCCCTCATGGTGCTCCCGCCCGATTGGACCCGCTCGGGAACCACCGAGACCCTGGTTCGACACTACGACGCCGTGGCAGCGGAGATCCCGGTCGTGCTGGTGAGCACCTACATGGTGGCCCGCGGCGTGGCCGACAGCCTGGCGATCATCGACCGCGTGCACGAAACGGTGAACGGCGTCGTTGCGATCAAGGACGACTTCGGCGGCGAGTTCGGAAGCCGGATGACGGCAGCCGTGTCCGAGTCGTGGGCCGTGATCGCCGGTGGCAGCAAGACGCTGCACTCCCAACTCTGGCCGTACGGCGCGGTCGGTTATCTGTCGACGCTGACCCCGTTCCGACCCGATCTGACGCGCCGCTACTGGGAGGCGACCTCGTCCGCCGACGCGGTCGAGATGGCCCGGTTCGTCGACGAGACCGATCGACCGATGTTCGACATCCTGCGAACGGCACCCGGTGGCTTCGACGCGGCGATCCACGGCTGGTGCGAACTCGCCGGCATCTACGGGCGGTGGCGCAGGAGCCCCTACCACAGCCTCACCGACGCGGAACTCGACACGTTGCACCACCAGTTGGCCGCCGCCGACCTGATCGGCTGACCGGCACCGAGCCACTGACCGGAGCGCTCTCAGACCCCCGACGTCACCGGCCGGGTCAGCGCCCGGTACGGGCGACCGGCGACGAGTTCGCCCTGGTCGACGAAGCCCTCTTCCCGGTCGGTCAGGATCTCGACCAACCGCCGCCGGAACGACGCGACGTGGTCGCTCCACTCCGGATCATCGACGAGGTTCCGCGCCTCACCAGTGGCGCCGGCGAGATCGAAGAAGAACTCCCGGCCGCTCTGGGTGTGCCAGATGTACTTCATCCGTCCGTCGACGAGGTAGTGCATCCCGTAGTCGCCGGCGTATGCCGGTGAGTGCTCGCCGTGGAGCACATCCCGCCACTCGACGTCACCCGCCGACGGCCCACCCATCAACGGGAGCACCGAGCGCCCCGTGACCGCCGCGGGCACCTCCGCACCGGCGACGTCGACGAGCGTCGCCAGCACGTCCTGCAGACCGACCGGCGCATCGACGACGTTGCCGCTCGGCAGACCGAACGACCGCGGGGCGCGGGCCAGGAACGGAATCCGTGCTGCGCCGTCGAACCCTGCCGCCTTGGCCAACATGTGGTGATCTCCGAGCATCTCGCCGTGGTCGGACGTGACGAGCAGGAACGATTCGTCGAGCAGCCTCGTGTCGCGCAGGTACTGCACCAACCGACCGACCTGGTCGTCGACATGGTTGATCAAGCCGTAGTACCCCGCGCGGAAGTCGTGCATCGCCGCATCGTCCAGCGCGAGGTCGGCGCGCGTCTCCGGACCTTCGGGGTCCTGTCCCTTCCGAGGGCGGAAATCGGGGTCGACCCAGTCGCCGATCACCGGACCGGGCAACTCCTGGCGGGCGTACCGGTCGAAGTAGAACGCCGGCGGGGTCAGCGGCGGGTGCGGATCGATGAACCCGATGTACAGGAAGTACGGCATCTCGGGATCACGCTTCTCGAGGAACTCGATCGCCTGACTGATGCACCAGAACGAGTGGGTTTGGGTCTCGTCGAGGTGCGACGGTCGAGCGATCCATCCGTTCGGGCTGACGCCGTGCGCCATCGCCCAGCGATCGGTCGGGACCTCCCCCGAGAGCCAGTCGAGGTAGTCGTTGTTCGGCCCGCGCGTGCTGTCGGCGAGCGCCATGCGATGGAACCCGTACCGCTTCCGCTGCGGGAACAGATGCATCTTGCCGACCATCTCGCACTGGTACCCGACCTTCGAGAGTTCGCCGGCGATCGTGTGCGGCGGATCCCAGGCCACGCCCTCCTGGAACCCCACCATGCCGTTCGCCGACGGCGCCTGGCCGGAGATCAGCGTTCGACGTGCCGGGATACAGCTCGGCGCCTCCGCGTAGGCGCTCCGGAAGTGCGTGCCGGATGCCCCGAGGAAATCCAGGTTGGGAGTCTGCAGCACCGGGTGCCCGGCCAGGCCGAGACAATCGGACCGCTGCTGGTCGGTCGCGATCAAGATGATGTTGGGCAGGTCGTCGGCAGCACTCATGGGAACCTCCTGGTGACGTGGCGATCCGGGCTCGAGGAGACGTCGACCCAGCGGCGCTCGGTGGCCGCCACGACGAGCGCATCGGCAACGGCGATCGCGTTCACGCCGTCTCGCAACGACACGATCGGCTCCGCCCGACCGAGCGCGACCTCGATGAAGTGTTCGAGCTGACGAACGAACGCGACGTCGCGTTCTTCTCGGACGATCTCGACCTGTTCGTCTCCGCCGTACGGCTGGAGCACGATCGAACCGGTCGCGATGTCCATCTCGACGACACCTTCCTCGCCGATCACGCGGCAACGTCGCACGCCGGGGCCGACGTAGTCGAGATGGACACTCCCCGTCAGGTCGCTTTCGAAGTCGAGCAGCGCGTCGACGACGTTCGGCGTCTGTGACGGCTGAACGCCCGGGGCGACGCGCGATGTCGCGGCGCACCGAGCGATCGGGCCGAACAACCACTGGAGGTAATCCCACTCGTGGCTGTAGTCGAACACGAGCCGATACGTGGCGGCGTCGTCGAACCGGTTGCGAGCGACCACGAGCGTCTCGTACGCGCTGAGCGTCGCGTGGACCGAGGCGGGCGCACCGACGTGACCTCCGGCGACGACCTGCTGCAGTCGACGCATCGTCCCGTGGTGTCGCAACACGTACCCGACCAGCGCCGGAACTCCGAGCGTCGCTGCCAGTGCGGTGATCTCCTGCGCCGACGTCAGGTCGTTCGACAGCGGCTTCTCGACGAGCACCGGCACCCCGGCTCGCACGGCGAGCTCGGCCTGCTCGACGTGCACGGCGTCGGGCGTCGCCACGATCAGTCCGTTCGGCGCCCGCTCGAGCAGTGCGTCGAGACTCGGAGCGATCGAGGCGAGTCCACCGAGTTCGGCCGCCGCCGCGTCGGACACGCCGTGACTGTCGAAACCGTGGACCTCGACGCCGGGCATCGCGGCGAGCAGGCGGGCATGGCGACAGCCGATCGACCCGAGCCCACTCACCCCGATCTGCACACCCGTCATCGCCCGACCTCCAGTGTCGGGAGCAGGATCGCACATCGGTTCGGGTCGCCGTGCCTGATCACGAGTCTCCCGGGGGCCGGGTCGACGGCGAGGCGCGGCCAACTCGACATCGACACGGACACGGCGATCCGATCGCCCGACCGGATGTACCAAGCGGTCGACCCGGCGGAGAGTCGCACCTCGGTCGCGTCGGCGCCGGCCGAGAGCTGCGTGCCCTGTTCGACGATCAACGTCGTCGAACCATCGGCAGCGAGGCACTCGACGCGAACGATCGCGTGGCAATCGGCGGCGAGCGGGGCCAACTCGAGGTCGACGGCGATGCGGCCGACCACGGTGACCGACTGCTGGACCGGGGCCGACACGTAGCGGATCAGACGCGGGTCGGCGTCGTCGTCGGCGGACTCGACCTGCCCGACGAGCGGCCCGGATCGCGGCCAGTAGCCGAACCCGCGGCCGCCGTGGGTCGGCAACGGACGGTCGGGGTCGTGTTCGACCACGCGCTCCCCCGGCGCCGTCGACATCTCCCCCGGTCGAAAGATCGTTCCGTCGGCACCGAGCTGCCACCGCTCGACCTGCGCGTCGGGCGGCGGCCACGTCGGCAGGTCGAGCCAGTCGCCTCGGCCGAGCACGTACACGCTCAGTCGGTGACCGAGCTCCGACCGACGACCCGGCGTCAGCGCGGCGCCCAACCACTCGATCTCGCGCTCGACGAGCCGCAGCCGTTCGGGATCCGCGCCCGACCCGAAGTAGTGGTCGCCGACGACGGCACTCGCGGCGCCGATGTGCGACCACGGACCGACGAGCATTCGCTGCGGGCTCAGGGCCGGATCGAGCTCCGAGCTCAAGGCGGCGAACGCTTCCAACCCGCCCTCGCAGAACATGTCGTACCACCCGCCGGTCTGACGCGCCGGCGTTCGGATCCGGCCGTCGGCCAGCAGGTCCAACGGGCCGAAGTACGCCTCGTCGTCCGGGCGCATCCAGCGCTCGAACGTCGGGAACAACGCCTCGATCTCCCGATCGATGTCCGGCGTCGCCGGCGCTGCCAGGAGACGATCGTGGAGCTCACGGGCACGTGCGACCACCGCCGCGTCCGCTCCGGGGGCCGACATCGCGAACCGCAGCGCCCATGCCCGCAGGAACCCCGCCAGCGCGATGCCGTTCTCGCTCGACCAACCCTCACCGAAGCGGGCGGTCGTCATCAGCGGTGCGATCGCACCGAGTGCCGGATGCCCGCCGGCGGCCGCCGACCACTGCACCGCTCCCCGGTACGATCCACCGGCCATCGCCACCCGACCGTCGCACCACGGTTGTCGCACGATCCAGTCGATCGTGTCGACACCGTCGTCGGTCTCCTGGTGGAACGGATCGAACGTGCCGGTGCTGTCACCGCGCCCGCGCACATCGCTGACGACCACCGACCACCCTCGCTCACCCAGGCCGACCAGGTCGCTCGTCATGCGGGATCCGGCCCGACCGTACGGTGTCCGAATCAGCAGGGTCGGCGTCGGACGGGCACCCGGGGTCACCACATCGGCCGCCAGGACGGCACCGTCACGCATCGGTATCGGGTTGAGGTCAACGGTGATCATCGAGCGGCTTTCCGTGCTGGGTGGAGCCCGGCGAACGATAGGAAGACTTCGGCGTAGATGTCAACCATTCAATGTGTATGATTGTCTGGCAATGTGCTCTCCCACTGCTCCGATGTGGACCGACCTGCGGTCATGACCGACCTCGTTCGGCTGTCCATCCGTGAGGTCGAGGCTGCGGCATCGGCCGTGTTCGATGCATACGACGCCCCCTCCGACCACATCGCCCTGGTGATCGACAACCTGATCCAGGCCGATCGGCGGGGCGTCCACACGCACGGCATCGCTCGGGTTCCGATGTACGTGAACGGGCTCACGTCCGGGGCGATCGACCCGGTGGCCACACCGACGATGGAGCATGGCGCGCCGGCCGCCAGCTGCTGGGACGCCAACCACGCGTTCGGCCAGGTCGCGATGGCCACACTCGTCGACCACGCCTGCGACCGAGCCACCGAGGTCGGCTCCCACATCGGCGTCGCACACGGTTCGAACCACTTCGGCTACGCCGGACACTGGGTCAGGCGTGCTGCCGATCGCGGACTGGTGGCGATGGCGTTCACGTCGGGCGGCCCGCTCGTCGTGCCGACCGGCGGCGTGCGGGCCGAACTCGGCACCAACCCGCTCGCCATGGGCGTTCGCAGCGACCGCGACGAGATCGTCGTCGACATGTCGACGTCGACGGTCGCGATGGGCAAGCTCGAACTCGCCGACCGGGCCGGCAACCTCGTCCCGGACGGCTGGGCGGTCGACGGCACCGGCAACCCGCTCAACCGCCCGTCCGACCTCATCGACGGCATGCTCACGGGCGAGGCCGGCGGGCTGCTGCCACTCGGCGGTAGCGGCACCGGGCACGGCGGCCACAAGGGCTACGGCCTCGGCCTGATCGTCGAAGTGCTCTGCGCCGTCATGAGCGGCGGCGCCGACCTCCGAGCACACAAGCCCGGCGCCGAACGCTTCGTCGGGCACGTCTCGCACAGCGTGATCGTGATGGACCCCGCCCACCTGGCCGGGGTCGAGCCCACGAACCGGGCACTCGACACGCTGATCGGCGCGCTGAGAGACTCGCCGCCGGTCGATCCGGACACACCGGTGAAGGTCCCGGGGGATCCGGAGCGTGAGTGGGAAGCCAAGTGCGACGGCGGCGAGGTCATGATCGAGACCGGCGTGTGGTCCGATCTGCGCGCGCTCGCCGCGTCCGACGATCGACGAAGTTCCAAATGACAGACCAGCTGAGAGGCAAGTGGTGATGATGAGCGACAACATGGCGGGGACTGCTGTGCAACGCCGGAAACAGGTGACGGACGCGCTCGCCGCGATGCCGCGCGTCGACCTGGCGATCACGCCGACGCCGCTCCAGGCGGCACCTCGGCTCGGCGCACGATTGGGCGACCACCCGATCTACATCAAGCGCGACGACATGACCGGCCTCGCGTTCGGCGGCAACAAGGTCCGGATGCTCGAGTACGTGCTCGGCAAGGCGGTCGCCGCCGGGTGCGACACCGTCATCGGTGGCTCGGCGTCGCAATCGAACTACTCCAGGGTGTTGGCCGGGTCGTGCGCCAAACTCGGACTCGAGTGCCACCTCGTGCTCCGACGCATGGACGGCCGCAACGACGACGCTCCACAGGGTTCGCTGCTCCTCGACCACCTGTACGGGGCCCACGTCGAACTCGTCGGTGACGACCGCAACCTGCAGGTCGACACGCTCACGGCACTCGGCGACCGACTCGAAGCCGAGGGTCGCGTCGTCTACCGAGCGCTGCAGGCGAGCGAGGACGACAAGACCATGCACGCACTGCCCTATCTCGAAGCGGCGTTCGAGTTCCTCGGTCAGATCGAAGCCGAGGGCATCGACGTCGCCCGGATCTACATCTGCAGCCTCGACACCACCCATGCCGGCCTACTCCTCGGGCTGCGCGCCGCCGGTTCCGACATCGAGGTCATCGGCGTCTCCCCCTACGCCGACGGAATGTGGGCCGACCGCACCGCCGAGGAGGAGGTCGCCCGGCTCGCCAACGAGGCCGCCGGCATGCTCGGACTCGACATCACGATCGATCCCGCCGAGGTCAGAACGACGTTCGAGTTCGCCGGCACCTACGGCCAGACCACCGATG